>JASJCC010000184.1 GCA_030066175.1 Paracoccaceae bacterium
TCCTGGCCCATCGCGATGGCCAGCGCCTCGGTCAGGCCGCCATGCACCTGGCCTTCGATGATCATCGGGTTGATCCGGGTACCGCAATCATCCAGCGCGTAGAAGCTGCGGATGTCGACCTCACCGGTATCCACGTCCACGTCGAGCACGCAGATATAGGCCCCGAACGGGTAGGTCATGTTGGGCGGATCGTAGTAGCTGACCGCTTCCAGACCCGGCTCGACCCCCGGGATCGCCTGGTTGTAGGCGGCAAAGGCGATCTCTTTCATCGTCTTGAAGCGTTCTGGCGCACCTTTGACCACGAACCGGTCGATGTCGAATTCCACATCGTCGTCATGCACCTCCAAGAGGTAAGCCGCGATCATCTGCGCCTTGGCGCGGATCTTGCGCGCGGCCATGGCCGTCGCCGCGCCCGCCACCGGGGTTGAGCGTGACCCATAGGTGCCGAGCCCATAAGGCGCTGTGTCGGTGTCACCCTCTTCCAGTGTGATGTCATCGGCAGGCAACCCGATTTCCGATGCGATGATCTGGGCAAAGGTCGTGGCGTGGCCCTGGCCCTGGCTGATCGTGCCCAGACGGGCGATGGCAGACCCCGTGGGGTGGATGCGGATCTCGCAGGAATCGAACATGCCGAGACCGAGGATATCGCAGTTCTTCACGGGCCCAGCGCCGACGATTTCGGTGAAATGCGTCAGGCCAATGCCCATCAGCTTGCGGGTCTCACCACGTTTGAACGCCTCGACCCGTTCGGCCTGTTCGGCGCGCAGGTCTTCGTACCCAACAGACGCAAGCGCCTTGTCCCATGCGGTGTGGTAGTCGCCCGAGTCATACTCCCAGCCCAGGGCGGACTGGTAGGGGAACTGGTCGGCCTTGATGAAGTTGATGCGGCGCAGCTCGGCCGCGTCCATGCCGAGCTTGATCGCCAGTACTTCGATCATCCTTTCGATGAAATACGCCGCCTCGGTCACCCGGAACGAACAGCGATAGGCGACCCCGCCGGGGGCCTTGTTGGTATAGACACCGTCCACCGCAAGGTAAGCCGTGGGTATGTCATAGGATCCGGTACAGATATTCATGAACCCGGCGGGGAACTTGGTGGGATCGGCACAGGCGTCAAAGCCGCCGTGATCCGCAGTCGTGTGACACCAGAGCCCGGTGATCTTGCCGTCCTTGGTAGCGGCGATCTTGCCCTGCATCCAGTAGTCGCGGGCAAAGGCGGTGGACATCAGGTTGTCCATCCGGTCTTCGATCCACTTGACCGGCTTGCCGGTCACGATGGACGCGACGATCGAACAGACATAGCCCGGGTAGACCCCGACCTTGTTGCCGAAACCGCCGCCGATATCGGGGCTGATCACGCGGATATTGTGCTCGGCAATGCCCGAGATCAACGAGGCCACGGTGCGTACCGCGTGCGGCGCCTGGAAGGTGCCCCAGAGCGTCAGCTTGCCGGTGATCTTGTCCATCGACGCCACCGACCCACAGGTTTCCAGCGGGCAGGGATGGGTGCGGTGGTAATAGACCATCTCTTCGGCCACCACGTCGGCGCCGGCCAGTACCGCCTCGGTCGCGTCTTTTTCACCCGCTTCCCAGGTAAAGATGTGGTTGGGATGTTTGCGGGGGCCGTGGGCGCCCTCTTTCTGGTCGGCGATGTCTTCGCGCAGGACGACATCGGATTGCAGCGCCTCGAACGGGTCGACGATCACCGGCAGCTCTTCGTATTCGACCTCGACCAGCTCGACCGCGTCGGCGGCGATATAGCGGTCTTCGGCCACGACAAAGGCGACCTCCTGACCCTGGAACAGCACCTTGCCATCGGCCAGCACCATTTGCTTGTCACCCGCCAGGGTCGGCATCCAGTGCAGACCCAGCGGCGCCAGGTCTTCAGCCGTCAGCACGGCAATCACGCCGGGCAGTGCGAGGGCCGCCTCTTTGTCGACGCTGACCACGCGGGCATGGGCATAGGGCGAGCGGACAAAATCGCCGAACAACATGCCATCGAGCTTGATGTCATCGACGTAATTGCCAGCGCCTTGGGTGAACCGGACATCCTCGACGCGCTTGCGCGAGGAGCCCATGCCCTTGAGGCCGGCCTTGCGATCTTCGGGGCTTGTAACTTCGTCCTTCATTCCGCGGCCTCCTTCTGGGCGTTCATCATGTCTGCCGCAGCGAGCACGGATTTCACGATGTTCTGATAGCCGGTGCAGCGGCAGAGGTTGCCGGCAAGGCCAAAGCGCACCTCTTCCTCGGTCGGGTTGGGGTTTTCCTGTAGCAGGCGGTGCGCGCGGGTGATCATGCCCGGGGTGCAATAGCCACATTGCAGACCGTGATGTTCGCGGAACATTTCCTGGATCACGCCGAGGCTGCCATCCGGGTTCACGAGGCCCTCAACCGTGGTGATATCAGCGCCTTGCGCCTGGCCGACAAAGACGGTGCAGGCCTTGACCGACTTGCCGTCCATATCGACGGTGCAGGCGCCGCAATGGGACGTCTCACAGCCGATATGCGGCCCGGTGATGCGCAGGTCTTCGCGCAGGAAATGGATCAGCAGGGTGCGCGGCTCGGCGAGGCCTTCGACCTCTTTGCCGTTCACCTTCATTTTCACGTGCATCTTGGACATCTGTTTCTCCCTCAGCCCGCGCGTTCTGCGGCGCGGTCGATGGCGCGGCGCAGGATGACGCCGGCGGTGTGTTTCTTGAACTCGATGGGGCCGCGATTGTCCGCCGCCGGGTCGATGGCGTCGACCGCGGCGGCCACGGCGGCGGCGCGCGCAGCATCATCGAGCGTGCTGCCGACCAATGCCTCACCCGCGGCGACGGCCAGAATCGGCGTGTCGGCGAGGTTCGTCATGGCGATGGAGGCCTCGGTGCAGGTGCCACCCTCAACCCGCAGCAAGACACCGGACGCGGCGGTGGCATAGTCGCCGATCTTGCGCTTTTGCTTTTCATACGCATATCCGGTGCCGGCGGCGGGCACGGGGATGCGGATCTTGGTCAGGATCTCTTCGTCGCTGCGGGCGGTGAAATACGCGGCCTCATAGAACTCACGCGCCGCCACGTTGCGAGTGCCCTCGGGGCCCTGCAGCTCATATTCGGCGTTCAAGCACTGCATCAGGCCGGGCATGTCGTTGCCGGGATCGCCATTGGCAACATTGCCGCCGACGGTGCCCATGTAGCGGACCTGCGGATCGGCGATCTGGTGTGCCGCCTCGCGCAGGATCGGCAAAGTCTGAGCGAGGCCATCGTGGGTGATCAGCTCATGCTGGGTGGTCATCGCACCCAGCGTGACGGTGCCGCCCGCGATGTCGATGCCGCGCATCAGGTCGATGTCCTGCAGATCCACAAGATGCGTCAGGAATGTCATACGCAGTTTCATCATCGGGATCAGGCTGTGCCCGCCTGCGACGACGCGCGCCTCATCCCCGTGTTGCTGCAGAATGGCCAACGCCGACGGGATGTCGGCGGGCCGATGATATTCGAACCCGGCTGGTATCATGTCGCTCCTCCCTGCGCCTGCTTGGTGCGGCGTCCTGCCACAGTCTAGGGCGCGGAGGCGGCCAGGCAACGACAGAGAACCCATGAAAACCGTGGGTTTTTGCACGAACTGCGCCTGGGGCGACACGAAATGCGACAGATCAGAGCCCCAACGCCTCGCGCACCGCGGCAAGGCGCGACCGGCTGACCGGCACCTTGGGCAGCGAGTCGGTGTGATCGAACCAGAGCGTGCCGGTGTCTTTCATCCGCTCAAACCCCGACACGTGGCTGGGGTTCACCAGATAGCTGCGATGGGTGCGGACAAAGCCCGAGGGGGTCAGGCGCGTCTCGGCCTCGGTGATCGACCAAGGGCAGAACAGCTTTTCATCGCCAACATAGAGCAAGGTGTAATGCCCCTCGGCCCGAACGGCGGCGATACTGTCGCGCGGGGCAAACTGCGTGTGGCCTTCGCGGGTGAAGGGCACGCCGGGGGCGAGGGCGATTTCGGGTTGAGGTTTTGCGGGGGTTTCAGCGGGTGGGTCTGCGGCGTCGGGCTTTGGGTCCGAGGTTGACGGGGCTAGGTAGGTCACGCTGGTCAACAGGAACGCGCCGCAGATTAGGAACACGGCGATTGTGACGCCGAGCGCCAGCGATTTGTTTGACAGAAGCGCGCCAGTGGGCGAGGCGCCGTCGATCAGGGTGAAACCGGTCTGCGCAATGGCGAGGAAATGCACCGCCACCACGGCCAGCGCAAAGCCCAACGTGCCCAGCGCGATGTTGCGGCGGCGTCTGGCGCCGTAGGCCAGATGCACCGCGCCCACCGACAACAACACCGCCACGGCCCCAGACAGCAGGTAATCGGCAAGGGTGTTGACAGCGCGGCACACCTCCATCCCCAGCATGCCGACGAAATGCATCACCCCGATGCCCAGGCCGACAATCGCTCCGGCCAGAGTCAATGTCAGAGTGCTGCGCGGGACAAAATGTAGGATCAGCAGCGCCATGCCCACCATCAGGATCGCCAGCAGGGCCGAGATCAGCGTGATCAGCGCATCATAATAAAACAGCACCGGCAATTGCAGGCCCAGCATCGCCACAAAATGCATCGACCAGATGCCGCCGCCCAGGGCGACCGCGGCCATGACCACCACAAGCTTGCGCGGCCCCACCGCCAGATCCGACGCGCCGCGGGTCAAAGACAGGCCGGTGAACCCGGCCATCAGGGCCACCGCGACGGACGCCAGCACAAGCCAAGGGTTATGAGTGAATTCAAGCATCCTTTACCCCTGCCGCAAAGCGTAGCAGACGGCAACGCCAGAGCAAGCCAAGGGCTCAGCCAAAGACCGCCCGGCGCAGCAGGTTCATTGCGCCCACCAGCAGCACGACCAGCGTGGCGGTGCGAAAGGCGGCCTGATCGATGCGGTCCTGCACCTGCCCACCCAGCCACATGCCGATGACCGCCGGCGGCACCAGCAGGGCCGAGAACCAGACGGTGGTCATGTTGAAAATGCCCGACCCGATATGCGCGACGGTAAGCGCAACAGCGCCCAGCCCATAGATCACACCCTGAATGCGCATCTGCGCGCGTTTTTCCGTGCCCAGCGCCGTGAGATACGCTACGGTGGGTGGTCCCCAGACCCCAGAGAGGCCGCCAATGAACCCGGCAAAAGCGCCGACGCCAATCTCGACCCCGCGATGGTTTTTGTTGCGCAGGCGCGGCCGCCAACCTGCCAGTTGCATCAGCGCAAAGACACCCACCGACCCGCCGATCAGACCAAGCATCCAAGCCACCGGCAGAACCGCAACCAGCTGGGCGGCGGCCAGCAAGGCCACCAGCCCCACGCCCAGAAACAGCTGAAACTGCCGCACCGACTGCCACGCCGCCACCGGCCCCTGCCGCAGCGCCTGCATGCCGTTGGTGATCAGGGTGGGCAGGATCAGCCCGGCAAGGGCGATCTCTGGCGCCAGAAAGCTGCTCATCCCCGAGATCAGGATCATCGGCATGGCAAAGCCGACCACCCCCTTGACGATACCCGCTATGACAGCAAGTCCCATGGACAAGAGCAGGGCAAAGCTGGGAATATCCGGGAAAAGCGCCACCATGGCGGCGCTATAGCACGGGGGCTAGCGCTGCACTGCAAAAAATCAACGCGCAATTTTTGAACAATACGCAATGTTCATTGGTATTTTTGTTGCGCTGCAACTGCAAAGTGTCTATCCCCGGGCGGGACAGAAAGAGGATGTGATTCATGGCTCATGACGGACAAGACCTGACGCTGGACAGCATTGTGCTGCCGGACCTGCTGAATATGACGAAAACCGCGCTTGGCCCGGTGGAAACCCTGTTCAACACCGCGCGCGACACCGTGCAGGCGCGGGTCAGTGCCGATGGTCGTGTCTCGGGCAAGCTGATCGAGGAAAACCAGACCGCGGCGCATGGGCTGGCCTGGCTGGCGACCTATGTGGAGTCGCTGCGCCAGATGCAGGCCTGGGCCGAAAAGCTGGACGCCGAGGGCCAGTTTGGCGAGGTCGAACAGCTGATCCACCAGATCGCGTTTGGCGAATACGTCTGGCAGATCTACGGCGGCATCCAGATGAACCAGAGTGAGGTTGTGCGCATGCAGGACCTGGGCCTCAGCCAGGACGATCAACGCGGCCTGATGATCCCGGAATGCGCGCAACTGGCCGAGAGCGGCAACACCCAGGCCGCCCGCGTGCGCCTCGTTGAGCTGATGCAGGAGCGCAGCGCCGAGATCACCGTTGGCCGCTCGGGCCTCGACGATGAGCTTGAGATGATCCGCGAACAGTTCCGCCGCTACGCCGTCGACAAGGTCGAACCCTACGCCCACGAATGGCACCTGAAGGATGAGCTGATCCCCATGGAGGTGATCGAAGAGCTGGCCGAGATGGGGGTCTTCGGCCTGACCATCCCCGAAGAATACGGCGGCTTTGGCCTGTCGAAGGCGTCGATGTGCGTGGTGTCGGAAGAGCTGTCGCGCGGCTATATCGGCGTCGGCTCCCTGGGCACGCGGTCCGAGATTGCGGCCGAGCTGATCCTCGCCGGCGGCACCGAAGAGCAGAAACAGAAATGGCTGCCGGCGCTCGCCTCGGCCGAAAAGCTGCCCACGGCCGTGTTTACCGAGCCCAATACCGGGTCCGACCTTGGCTCGCTGCGCACCCGCGCGGTCAAGGACGAGAATGGCGATTACAAGATCACCGGCAACAAGACCTGGATCACCCACGCCTCGCGCACCCATGTGATGACCCTGCTGGCGCGGACCGATCCCGAGACCAGCGATTACAAGGGCCTGTCGATGTTCCTGGCGGAAAAGACACCCGGCGATTGCGAGCATCCCTTCCCGACCGAAGGTATGACCGGCGGTGAGATCGAGGTGCTGGGCTATCGCGGCATGAAGGAATACGAGCTCGGCTTCGACAATTTCCACGTTGCGGGTGACAACCTTTTGGGCGGCGAAGAGGGCAAAGGCTTCAAACAGCTGATGGAAACGTTTGAATCCGCCCGCATCCAGACCGCAGCCCGCGCCGTCGGTGTGGCGCAGTCGGCGCTCGACGTGTCGATGCAATACGCGCAGGACCGCAAGCAATTCGGCAAATCCCTGATCGCCTTCCCGCGGGTGGCGTCGAAACTGGCGATGATGGCGGTCGAGATCATGATCGCCCGCCAGCTGACCTATTTCAGCGCCACCGAAAAAGACGAAGGCCGCCGCTGCGACCTCGAGGCCGGGATGGCCAAGCTGCTGGGCGCCCGCGTCGCCTGGGCGGCAGCAGACAACGGCTTGCAGATCCACGGCGGCAATGGCTTTGCCCTGGAATACACCATCAGCCGCATCCTCTGCGACGCCCGCATCCTGAACATCTTTGAGGGTGCCGCCGAGATCCAAGCGCAGGTGATCGCGCGTCGCCTGATGCACTGATCGACTTCTGTCGAAAACGCCAAAGGGCCTCGCGACACCGCGGGGCCCTTTCCTTTTGCGTCACCACGTCCTTGAAGAAGTCCGCCCAGATGCCCGCACCGGTTCAGACCCGATCTGGCGCAAGCAATTGACACAACCGCAGATATATCGCCAAATTCGAGGCTATCGATGAAAGGTATTCTTCTTGGTTTTGGGCGGCGGTACATTTGCGGACAGGGCGGAGGTCGATCAGGCCCACGACCTGCAGCGCGCCGCGCGCAACGCGGAATGGAACGTCCCCGAAGGCCGCATCGGCGGGGTGATCCGCCAACTACGCGCACGGGGGGCAGAGGCGCAGCGCCGTGCGTGGTGGCTGCTGGTCTTCCTGATCATCGTGATCTTTGCCGGGCTGGGCTTTTACCTCGGCCTGCCGTTCTTCCAGCAATTCGCCGATGGCCGCAAACAGACGCTCGACATCCAGATCGACGACATCACCCTTCGCATAACCGAACAGGACAACCTACGGGATACGCTGCGGGACGAGGTGGCAGCCTTTCTTGAGGGCAAACCCGATCTGCTTCGCGCGCAGACGGGAGAGATCCTCAATCCCCCCGTCCTCATCGGCGACACCGTCTTTGTCACCGGATTTGGCGGCACGATCCTGACCCTCGCGCCTGATGGCACCGGCCTGATGGAGCGGCAAGCGCAAACGGGGGAGGGACTCGGTCCCCCCGTCCTCATCGGCGACACCGTCTTTGTCACCGGGTGGGACGGCACGATCCTGACCCTCGCGCCCGATGGCACCGGCCTGACGGAGCGGCGCGCGCAAACAGGTTGGGATCTCAATCCCCCCGTTCGCATCGGCGACACCGTCTTTGTCACCGGGTCGCGTGGCACGATCCTGACCCTCGCGCCCGATGGCTCCGGCCTGACGGAGCGGCGCGTGCAAACAGGGGAGCAGTTGAACCCCCCCGTCCTCATCGGCGACACCGTCTTTGTCACCGGGTCGCGTGGCACGATCCTGACCCTCGCGCCCGATGGCTCCGGCCTGACGGAG
>JASJCC010000183.1 GCA_030066175.1 Paracoccaceae bacterium
TCGAAATGCACGCGGTTGTAATTCAGGTTCAAACCGGACACAGCGGGGTTATAGCCGACATGGTCGGGCTGCCCGTCATCGATCCCCTTCGCCGCGGGCAATGCGCCGCCCCAGACCAGGAAATCGCCCCGCACTTCGCGAATACCCGCCGCCTTGAGGGCCGCCGCCAAACCCGCAAGCGCATTGGTGTCCAGCGTTGGGTCGCCGCCGCCCTTCAGAACCAAGTCCCCCGCAACGACGCCATTTTGCACGCCCCTGGTCGCCACGATTTC
Organism: Paracoccaceae bacterium; assembly: GCA_030066175.1. Taxonomy (GTDB): domain Bacteria; phylum Pseudomonadota; class Alphaproteobacteria; order Rhodobacterales; family Rhodobacteraceae; genus JASJCC01. Next base: position 273 of record JASJCC010000183.1, read on the forward strand.
GGTGACAAAGTGATGCCCCGGGCCAAGCGCATGCAAAGCGTACGCTGCCGTCATCGCCTTGGCCACGCTGGCGGGCGGCAAGCCCATCGACCCGTTATACTCTTCCAGCATCTGGCCGCTGGACACGTCCGACACCGTAAACCCGACAGCCCCGTTCAGCTTGGCCCGCGCAATCAGCGCTTCGGCGGGTGGCTGGATGTCCTTTAGGAAATCGCTGCCCCGCGCCGCAGGCCGCAGCGATGTCAGCGGCGCCTTGGCATTGGCCGCCCCCGCCGCAGCGCCAAAGGCCAACCCCGCCGCAGCGGTGGTCAGAAAATGGCGTCTTGAAAAGGTGTTGGACATTTTGCGATCTAACCGCGCCCTGCGCCGCGACGCAACCGCCAGAAGCGCGCACTTGGTCTGGCTCCCACGGATTTGATCAGGTCTTTGCCCATCGGCCCTGTTCTCGGATCGCGGTCGAGCTCAGCGCATTCATCGGAACATTCAGAAAACACCAGGCCGGCGGTGTGGCATAGGGCAAAAGATGCGCCGCCGCCGCCGGCAGCTTGGCCGCGCGAAACACGCGTGATGCAACCGAGGCCCGCGCCGCAATGCGCTGCCCCGGCCGCGCCAAAACGCCCACCGGCACGGTATGCATGATCTCTTGCCAGCTCTGCCAGCGATGAAAGCTCGCGAAATTGTCCGCCCCCATCAGCCAGACAAACCGCACCCCGGGATGTACCTGCAGCAGGGCGGCCAAGGTTTCCGCCGTATAGCGCGTGCCATGCCGCGCCTCGAAATCGCTCACGTTGATGCGCGGATGGTCCAACTCTGCCCGAGCCGCCTCCATCCGGGTCTGCAAAGGCGCCGGCGCATTGGGTTTCAACGGGTTGCCCGGCGACACCAGCCACACCAGCCGATCCAACCCAAACCGCTTCAACGCTTCGTTGGAGATATGCACATGCCCCGCATGCGGCGGATCAAACGACCCGCCCAAAAGTCCCACCGTCATCCCGGGGCGCAGATGCACTTCGTCAAACCCAGCCAAGCGCCGCTCCTTTTCGCGCAACGCCCTACCGATACGCAGCCACACCGCGCTTCACAAGGCCACATCACCGCCAAACCCGCCATTGTCTTGCCCCGCCAAAACCACTAGCTCTCGCACCAAAGACTTGCATCAGGGAGAACGGACATGGCCGCCTATCAATACGTCTACCACATGGATGGTGTGTCCAAGACCTATCCGGGCGGCAAGAAGTGCTTTGAGAACATCCGTCTCAGCTTCCTCCCCGGGGTCAAGATCGGCGTTGTTGGGGTCAATGGCGCGGGTAAATCCACGCTGATGCGCATCATGGCCGGGATCGACACCGATTTCACTGGTGAGGCCTGGGCTGCCGAAGGTGCCAAAGTGGGCTACCTGCCGCAAGAACCGCAGCTCGACGAATCCCTGAACGTGCGCGAAAACGTCATGCTGGGGGTCGCCGCGAAAAAGGCCAAGCTCGACCGCTTCAACGAGCTGGCGATGAACTACTCTGACGAGACCGCCGACGAGATGGCGCAGCTGCAGGACGAGATCGACAGCGAAAACCTCTGGGATCTCGACAGCCAGATCGACGTCGCGATGGAGGCGCTGCGCTGCCCACCCGACGACGCCGATGTCGCGACCCTCTCGGGCGGCGAAAAGCGCCGGGTCGCGCTCTGCAAACTGCTGCTCGAAGCGCCCGACATGTTGCTTCTCGACGAACCCACCAACCACCTCGACGCCGAAACCATCGCCTGGCTGCAGAACCACCTGATCGACTACAAGGGCACGATCCTGATCGTCACGCACGACCGCTATTTCCTCGACGACATCACCGGTTGGATCCTCGAGCTCGACCGCGGTCGCGGCATTCCCTACGAGGGCAACTATTCCAGCTGGCTGGAACAAAAGGCCAAGCGCCTCGCGCAAGAGGCGCGTGAGGATAAGGCCAAGCAGAAAACCCTCGAACGCGAGCTGGAATGGATGCGCCAGGGCGCCAAAGCCCGTCAGGCCAAGTCGAAGGCGCGGATCCAGGCCTATGAGGAACTCGCCAGCCAGTCCGAACGCGAAAAGGTTGGTAAGGCGCAGATCGTCATCCCCAATGGGCCACGTCTCGGTGGCAAGGTGATCGAGGTCGAAAACCTCGCCAAACACATGGGTGACAAGCAGCTGATCGAAGACCTCACCTTCTCGCTTCCGCCAGGCGGTATCGTCGGCGTGATCGGCCCCAACGGCGCCGGGAAATCCACGCTTTTCAAGATGTTGACCGGGCAGGAACAGCCCGATAACGGCGCGATCAGTTATGGTGACACGGTGCAGCTATCGTATGTCGACCAGTCCCGCGACGCGCTGAATGCCGATGACACGGTGTGGGAGGCGATCACCGGCGGGGCCGAGATCATCGAGCTGGGCGACGCCCAAATGAACTCCCGCGCCTATTGCGGCGCCTTTAACTTCAAGGGTGGTGATCAGCAGAAAAAGGTGGGCCTCTTGTCAGGCGGCGAACGCAACCGCGTTCACATGGCCCGCCTGCTGAAAGAGGGCGGCAACGTCCTCCTCTTGGACGAACCGACCAACGACCTCGACGTCGAAACCCTCCGCGCTTTGGAAGACGCCCTCGTCGACTTCGCCGGCTGCGCCGTCGTGATCAGCCACGACCGCTTCTTCCTTGACCGCATCTGCACGCATATCCTGTCCTTTGAAGGCGAAGCCCACGTGGAATGGTTTGAAGGCAACTTCGAGGATTACGAAGAAGACAAGAAACGCCGTTTGGGCGCGGATGCCGTGGAGCCGAAGCGAGTGAAGTTCAAGAAGTTTGTGAGGTGAACCAAATAGATGTATCCGCTACGACGCACCAAACAGAAGGAATGAATGTCGTCGATCATTGGCATACAACGTAATTCAGTTGACTACTGCGAGCACACATAGAATAGTTACTGAATGAGAGGTAGACTGTTCGTGTGTTCAACGGGATAAGGCACTTACGGAATGGCAATTGATCCGAATGCTGTCGCAGCCAACATCGCAACAGATTTAGTAAAAGATTTCCTGACGTCGTCCAAAAACTTCATCAGCTCCAAAGCAGCGACGGCTTGGGATAAGTATTTTCCGAACTTTGAAAAGCATCTATACGAAACACACAAAAGATTGACAATGGTCAAGTTACTGTGTGCTCCAGATAGTCCTACGGATTTCAAAAGCGTATATGTGGAGACCAGCTTGCGGCATGAAGGTAGTGCAATTACAGAGAAATCTTTACTACAGCGAATACGAAATAAAGGGAAGGTAGTAATTAAATCTCACGGCGGCTCTGGAAAAACATTCCTCACCAGGAACATATGGCTGAGCATGTTTTCCAAGCCAAATGGAATGTTCCCAATTCTTATTGAGCTTAGGGGTGTTAACTTCACTACAAAACTCGATCTCGAGACTTACATAAGAGCTTCCGCCTTCAAGGCAGGCGGAATAACGCCAGAAGCATTTAGGTTCTTCTGCTCTGAAGGAAATTTCGCCTTCATTCTTGACGGATTTGACGAAGTAGAGAGAGAACACCGAGAGTTACTTGAGGCTCAGATTTTGGAGTTGTCCCATAATTTTCCGAAGTGTTCAATTGTCGTTACCGGCCGCCCTGATGATAGGTTTTCCGCGTGGACAACGTTTTCTGTGTATTCTTGCCTCCCACTTGAATATGAAAGATTTCGAGAACTAATTGGAAAAGCTCCCTTTGACGACGGCGCAAAGAAACGCTTTCTAAAGGTAACAACCGAGCAATTCTTCATCGGACATGAAGAGTTTTTGTCGAACCCTCTTCTTGCTTTGATGATGCTGATCACGTATCGGGACAATGCCGAGATTCCACGGAAGCTGAATGTTTTTTATGAGAACTGCTTTATGGCTCTCTATACTCGCCATGATGCACTTAAAGAGCAATACCGCAGGCCAAAGCACCTTGACCAAGAGGACTTTCGAAGAGTATTTTCTTATTTCTCGCTTTTCTCCTATTTGAAGCAAAAGCCTCAGATGAGTGAAAGCGAGATAAGACAATTCGCGGTCAAGGCAATTGAGTTCTCGCATGCAAATATTTCTGTGGATGCTCTCCTGGATGATTTGCTTGAGGCTGTTAGCCTTATTCAGAAGGATGGAGTGAACTACACGTTTATTCATAGGTCTTTTCAAGAATACTTTGCCGCATACTGCGCCACTAAGGTATTAACGGACAAAGCAACTGATGCAATTGACGCCTTTGCGTCTCGTCCAATGGACAAAACGCTGGCACTCAGTTACGAAATGCACCCAGACTTAGTTGCTAACGGATATTTTGTTCCCAGGATCTCTGATCTAAATGAACGTGGCATTATCCCAACACCCACAAAAAAACAACAAAGGTACTCTGCCTTGCATTCATCAGAGTTCGCAATAGATCACTATTTCGAAAAAGGGTCTATCGACGGCTTTACTACCTCATGGGGGCCGAACAGCGATTTAGCTCAAGTGCAACGGGCGTTCGATAGTGTGTTTTTGACGGGAGAAGATGAAGGTAAGGTCGCAGATTTGACATACGAATTGCATCAAATCGCGTCTAAGCTTTCTGAGGACATTCACAAGTCAACGATAAAAAGTGATTTGAAGTTCAATATATCGATTAATTTTTCCGAAAGCGAAGTACGCGTGCAAATGGTAGAACCGTCTCATTATAAGAGAACGCCTCCACTAATCAGTAAGTTTCTTTTGGATTTGAAACAGTCCACCGAGGAATTCGCTAGTGAATTGGAGCAATTGCTACGAAAGAAGAATGAAACCCTCCTCCTTAAAGCTGACGCCCTAAGGAAAACCGCGGAAACTAAGAGCGTACGCCTAGCAGATGAATTTGGCTTATAGATGAGCAAGGTCGAGCTGACGAGTCTGTTTGTTTTTGACCCAAATCAACGTTTGCGGGCACGTCCCCTGCCACACTCAGCAAACAACCTATGGGAGGGACGAATGACACACACGCCGCATGAGCTGGCCGAGGAGTTTCCGGACAAGGCCGCGTTGATCCATCATCTGAAGACGCGGGATGGGGAGTTTCGTTTCCTCGCCGAGCGGTATCACAAGGTCAACCGCGCCATTCACCGGGCCGAGACGAATGTGGAGCCGACCGATCAGTTCCACGAAGAGGACATGCGCAAGGAACGCATGCGGCTGAAAGACCGGATCGCGGCGCACTTGAACCAGGCTGCGGTTGTCGAGACCTGAGGGTTTAGCCGCATTTCGAATGGCCGCAGGACGCGCAGGTCATGCAGCCTTCGATCATCCGCATCTCATACTGACCGCAGGCCGGGCAGGCTTGGCCGCGGGGCAAGTCAAGCCCCATCACCTGCGCCTGCGGGTCGGATTTGAGGCCCATGCCCTCGCCTTCCATAAACCCGATCGACACCAGGTGCTTTTCGATAGCCCCGCCGATGGCGGCGAGGATTGAAGGGATGTATTTGCCCTGCACCCAGGCGCCGCCGCGCGGGTCGAACACGGCCTTGAGCTCTTCGACGACAAACGACACGTCCCCGCCGCGCCGGAACACGGCTGAGATCATGCGGGTCAGCGCGACGGTCCAGGCGAAATGCTCCATATTCTTGGAGTTGATGAACACCTCGAACGGGCGCCTGTGCCCGCCCACGATAATGTCGTTGATCGTCAGGTAAATGGCGTGCTCACTGTCTGGCCATTTCAGTTTGTAGGTGGCCCCCTCAAGCGATTGCGGCCGGTCCAACGGCTCGGACATGTAAATCACATCACCGTGCGGCTGCAGAGGTTCGGCATCATCTCGGCCTAGAACCTCCAAGTCCAAAGGCCCCGCAAGTGATCCGACTACCGGCAGATCAAGCGCGGCAAGCACTCTTTTGACTATGTCGAACGAAGCGCTTTCGCCCTCTTCGATTTTTGTCAGCAAGTGTGGTTCGATGCCAATCGATTCTGCCAACCTTGAGCGAGAAAGTGTCGATGACTTCAAACCCTGCGCAAACGCTTCCGGTTTGACCCTGACTTCCTTTTGTCCCGACTCATCTGTAACTCTCAAAACCGACCCGGTCACGTCATTGGGCCGGTAGGTGGTGCAGCCTTTGCAGCCGGTCTCATAGGCCTCGAGGTAGACGTCCTTGAAATCCGCAAAGGAGATATCTTCGGGGCAGTTGATCGTCTTTGAGATCGACGAATCCACCCATTTTTGCGCCGCAGCCTGCATCCGTACGTGATCCAGCGGCGCCAGGGTCTGGGCGTTGACGAAATGCTCGGGCAGTTCCGTGTCGCCAAACGTGTCGCGCCACATCTGCACGGCGTAATCGACAACCTCTTCTTCGGTGCGCGTGCCGTCTTTCTGCAGCACCTTGCGGGTGTAGCTGTAGGCAAAGACCGGCTCGATCCCCGACGACACGTTCCCAGCATAGAGGCTGATCGTGCCCGTAGGGGCGATCGAGGTCAGCAGGGCGTTGCGGATGCCATGCGTCCGGATCGCGTCGCGCACATCGTCATCCATCTGCATCATCGTGCCCGAGGCAAGGAACTGCTCGGCGTCAAACAGCGGAAAGGCCCCCTTTTCTTTCGCCAGTTCCACCGAGGCCAGGTAGGACGCCCGGGCGATCTGCTGCAGCCAGCGTTCCGTCTGCGCCGCCGCCTCTTCCGACCCATAGCGCAGACCGACCATCAGCAGCGCATCGGCGAGGCCGGTGACCCCCAGCCCGATCCGACGCTTCGCCTGCGCCTCTTGCGCCTGCGCGTCGAGCGGAAAGCGCGAAGCGTCGACGACATTGTCCATCATCCGCACGGCCGTCGCGACGAGGTCACTCAGCGCGACTTCGTCCAGGGCGGCCGCCTCACCAAACGGATCAGAGACCAGCCGTGCCAGGTTAATCGAGCCCAGCAAACACGCGCCATAAGGCGGCAGGGGCTGTTCGCCGCAAGGGTTCGTTGCCGCAATGGTCTCGCAATAGTTCAGGTTGTTGGCGGCGTTGATCCGGTCGATGAAGATCACACCCGGCTCGGCATAATCATAGGTCGCGCGCATGATCTTGTTCCACAAATCGCGCGCCTGCACGGTGTGATAGACGACATCCTCGAACACCAGATCCCAGGACGCGTCGGCTTTGACCGCCTCCATGAAGGCATCCGTCGCCAGCACCGACAAGTTGAACATCCGCAGCCGGGCGCTGTCGGATTTGGCGGTGATGAAATCCTCGATATCGGGATGGTCGCAGCGCATCGTCGCCATCATCGCACCCCGGCGCGACCCGGCGGACATGATCGTGCGGCACATCGCGTCCCAGACATCCATGAAGCTCAATGGCCCTGAGGCATCCGCCGCCACGCCCTGCACCGCCGCGCCTTTGGGCCGGATAGTACTGAAATCGTAGCCAATGCCGCCGCCCTGCTGCATGGTCAAAGCGGCCTCTTTCAGCATGTCGAATATGCCGCCCATGCTGTCGGGGATCGTGCCCATGACAAAGCAGTTGAACAGCGTCACCGACCGCGCCGTGCCCGCGCCGGCGGTGATCCGCCCCGCCGGCAGGTATTTGAAATCCTCCAGCGCGTGATAGAAGCGGTCTTCCCACTTGGCCGGCTCGTCCTCAACCTCCGCCAAGGCGCGCGCGATCCGGCGCCAAGTATCTTCGACCGACTGATCGATCGGCGTGCCATCCGCCTCTTTGAAGCGGTATTTCATATCCCAGATCTGTTCGGCGATGGGGGCAGCAAAGCGGGTCATTTCAGGCGATTCTCTGGTTGTGGCAGACGGGTAATGTAGCGGATCAACGGTGATTTCCACAAGAAATTCCGGTGGCATTCCCACAACTGGTTGAAGCGTGGGACGACTGATATACCATATCCTGCGGGTAATGGGGAAGAATCTGTGGATAAGTACGTCCATCTTATGAAGCTCAGCGTCGGGTCCGAGGCGGTCGAGAACCTCGCCGCCTGGCAGGCCAGCCGCGGCGCGCAATCGCCGGGGGATGAGCTGCGGCATGTCACCCGCATGTGGCCGCGGCGCGAGGCCGAGGTGATTGCTGGCGGGTCGATCTATTGGGTAATCAAAGGCCTCGTGCAAGTGCGCCAGCGGATCCTGCGGTTGGACGAAGTGATCGGCCAGGACGGCATCCGCCGCTG
>JASJCC010000181.1 GCA_030066175.1 Paracoccaceae bacterium
GCGCGGCTGGAAGAGGCGGTGCAGGCATATCGCGCCGCCCTTGAGGAGCGGACCCGAGACCGCGTGCCGTTGGACTGGGCCGCGACGCAGAACAATCTGGGCAATGCGCTGAGAAACCTAGGCGAACGCGAAATTGGCGCGGCGCGGCTGGAAGAGTCCGTGGTCGCCTATCGCGCCGCGCTTGAGGAGCGGACCCGCGACCGTGTGCCGCTGAACTGGGCCGGGACGAGCTATATTCTGGGCTATACGGAGGCTTTGCTGGGAGAGCGCCTTGGCGATATCGGTCAGGTTGATGAAGGACTTTCGCGGATCAAATCGGCGATCCCGGTTCTGGAGGCGGGCGGCCATGACCTCTGGGCGGGGTATGCGCACAATGTACTGGCAGATGCCGCAGCGATCAGGGATCGGATGGCGGGGGCGACGGGCTGACTCCTGTCTGACGCTGGGGCACCCGGCGACGCGTTTCCAAAGCGCTTGCAGTGATTTTGCACATCCGGACTCGAAATTCGCGGTATTTTGTGGTATACACACTCAACCGGCGCGGGATTGGCCGGGGGCTTCAGGATTGATCGGGGCCGCAAAGCAAAAGATCGAAATGGGGGTTTTTATCCGTTTCTTCCAATGATTGTCAGGGGCGCGGCCGATTGGCCCGCCCCTTTTTTGATGTCCAATGTCAAGGCTTTGTACGCCCCTCAGCCAGACACGCCCCTCACGTTCCCAGATCGAGCGAAAGCGCGTGGATCTGCGCCATCAGCGTCTTGCCCAACGCCTCATGCACCGCGCGATGCTTGGCGATGCGCGACTTGCCCTCGAACACGGCGGACCGGATCACCACGTGGTAATGGCTCTCCCCACCCTCCTGATAGCCGGCGTGACCGCGATGGCGTTCGCTGTCATCGCGCACCAAAAGTTCGCTGGGCTGAAAGGCCGCCCGAAGCCGTTCTTCAATTTCCTGCGTCCGCGACATTTTTACTGTCCTGCCCCCTGTAAACTGCTGGCGATTAGTCTAAACTCTGGCGTCCGAGTCGAAAAGGTGTGCGCATGCCAAAGTCAGATCCCTTCGGTTTTGATATGTCCGTTAAGTCGGCCAAGAAGAAGAACCCGCGTGGCCGGCGTGGGATGACGGGGGAATCCGACACCTCAACCCGGATGTGTGATCACGAGGGCTGCAACGAGGCCGGCAAGTTCCGCGCACCCAAGGCGCCCGACGTGCTGGATGACTTTTTCTGGTTCTGCAAGGACCATGTGCGCGAATATAACCTCAAGTGGAATTTCTTTGACGGCAAGACCGAGGCCGAGATGAACGCCCAGGCCAGCAGCGACAAGGTGTGGGAGCGCAAGACCAAGGATTTCCGCGATCCAGAAGCGCGCGCCTGGGCCCGGCTGGGCATCGAGGATCCGCACCAGGTGCTGGGCGACAAGGCGACACAAAACCCCGGGCGCAGCAAGACCGACGGCCACACCCGCCGCCTGCCCCCCACCGAACGCCGCGCGATCGAGATCCTCGAGGCCAAGGACCACTGGACCAAGGCCGAGGTGCGCAAAGCCTACAAATCGCTGATCAAGGTGCTGCACCCGGACATGAACGGCGGCGACCGCAGCCAGGAAGAGCAGCTGCAAGAGGTGGTCTGGGCCTGGGACCAGATCAAGGACAGCCGCAACTTCAAATAGGGGTCAGTCTGGCATTTTTGACACGGTGTCGGGCGGTGGTCGGGCCGGGAATTGCTCGAATTTTCGGCAATAAGCGCGTGCAAACGCTTACAAACTCGGAAATTGTGCGGCAGATCGGGCGGTGCGCCATGGATGATCGAAACTGTGCAATCTGACACAATTTGTGTCGACAGAGCGCATTGTTTCCATTAATTTGACGCTAGGGCACGCCAGCCCAGAACCTTTTCGGGTTCGCTCACGTTTGAAGGGTATCCGGTCGGTCTCTCTCCCACTGGGTACCCTTCTCTCTTTCCGGGCCCCGCGCTGCGTAGCGATCAGGCCGGGCGGAAGACCAGCGACACGCCGTTGATGCAGTGCCGTTTGCCGGTGGGCGGCGGGCCGTCGTTGAAGACATGCCCGAGATGTGAGCCGCAGCGGTCGCAATGCACCTCGGTCCGCAGCATGAAGAGCGAGCGGTCGGGTTTGGTGGCGACGGCGTTGGGCAGCGGCTGGTAAAAACTGGGCCAGCCGGTGCCGCTGTCGAACTTGGTCTTTGAGCTGTAAAGCGCCTGATCGCAGCCGCGGCAGTGGAAGGTACCCGCCCGCTTTTCCTTGTCGAGCGGTGAGGTGAAGGCGCGTTCGGTGCCCTCTTGCCGCATGACGCGGTATTCCAGATCGCTCAGCATGGCGCGCCATTCCGCGTCGGTCCGGGTGACCTCGAACGTGCCGCTGGCGGCGCGGGCCTTGCTGGTCAGGCCCAGTGTGGCGGCGATGGCGGCGATGAAACTGCGGCGGTGCATGGCGTGGTTCCTTGTCTTGGGTCGACACTGCCCCTCACGGTGCGCGCCCGGGGCCGCGGACTCAAGCGCGGGGCGCTGCACAATCGCGTGAGGCGCGGGTCCTGTGTTAGTTGGTTTCGACCGGGGTGAGTTGGCCGGTGGCCCGGAACGGGCCAACAGGTGCGGCGGTGGTGGCGCCGTCGGGGGCGGTGGATACGGCCAGCATGGCGCCCGGCAGACTCTCGGCCAAAAGCGGCGGCAAGGTCAGAGTGGTGCCATCCGAAGGTGGCAAGAGCCCAAGCGAGACCGGCGGTGCGTCAGCCCCCGCTATCAGCCAAAGCTGCAAGGGGTTGTCCGGTGGCACGCCTTCAGCCTCGGGGGTGAGCGTCAAGGTGCTGCTGGCCGAAGAGAACCGGGCGCGCAACACCAGGTCCCCTTCTTGCGCGGTCAGAGCGGCACGCAAATCGGACGCAGGCGCGGTCAGCAGGCCGGAAGTCAACGTGAGCCAGGCAATCCCCGCCGCCGCCACCGCGCCCACAAGGTAGGGCAGCACCTGCCGCCACCAGGGCGCGCGTTTGGCACCAAAGATCTGCACCTCGATCCGGCGCAGCACTTGTGGGGGTGGGGCAACCTCGGGGATCGGGTCGGTCAGGGTCGCGAAGTATTCCGCCCAAGTCACCACGTCTTGTTGCAAAATCGCGTCCCCGGACAGCGCCGCCTCAAACGCGACACGTTCACTGGCAGGCAACAGCCCGAGCACGTATTCGGCGGCAGCACTCTCAGCGCCACCTTGTATAGGCTGGGGCGCCTCGGTCATTGGCTCAGGCAGTCGCGCAGTTGCGCGAGGTTGCGGCGCATCACGGTGCGCATGCCGATCTCGGGCATGCCGGCTTCGTCGGCAAGCTGGGCGTAGCGAACGCCTTCAAGATAGGCCCGGCGCAACATAACGGCGCGTTCCGGTGGCAACTCCTGCAGGCAGGCCGCCAGCAACTCGGCCTCGGCCCGGCCCTGGCCCCGCACGGCCGGATCCCAAGGCGCCGACTGCCCGTTGGTCTCGGCCTCATCGCTAGGCGGCTCGTCCTGCCGTCGGTCCAGCGCCGCATCGCGTGTCAGGGTGATCAGCCAGGTCATCGGCGTGGTGCCATTGGCGCGGTAAAGCCCCGCCTTGGCCCAGACGGTCTGGAACACTTCTTCCAAAGCATCCTCGGCGAGGCCCGGATCATCAGCGATGTGCAGGCAGATGCCAAAGAGCTTGGACGCGGTGCGATCATAGAGCTGGCGAAAGGCCGTTCGGTCGCCCATCGCGACGCCGGCGATCATCGCATCGATCTCATCCTGGAGTGTCATGACGGCGCCGATTATCCTGCTTTCCCTTGCCCCTCTGAACGATATATAGCACAGCGGTGCACGACTCTGAGCGCGACGCTTACCAGAAGGACAACTCAACCATGGCGGACGGCCCCATCGACATCAATGCAAAACCGACCGAGGAAATCCTTGTGCGTGAGGTGTTTGGCATCGACACGGAAATGGTTGTGCACGGGTTTGCCGAGAAAACCGAACGGGTGCCGGAAATCGACAGCACCTACAAGTTCGACCCCGACACGACGCTGGCGATTCTGGCGGGCTTTCGCAACAACCGCCGGGTGATGATCCAGGGCTATCACGGCACGGGTAAGTCCACCCATATCGAACAAGTTGCGGCGCGTTTGAACTGGCCGGCGGTGCGGGTGAACCTCGACAGCCATATCAGCCGGATCGACCTCATTGGCAAGGACGCCATCAAGCTGGTCGATGGCAAGCAGGTGACCGAGTTTCAGGAAGGCATCTTGCCTTGGGCGCTGTCGAACCCGACGGCGATTGTGTTTGACGAATACGATGCCGGTCGGGCCGACGTGATGTTTGTGATCCAGCGGGTGCTGGAGACCGACGGCAAGCTGACGCTACTCGATCAGAACAAGGTGCTGACGCCGCACCCCTATTTCCGCATCTTCGCCACCGCCAACACGGTGGGTCTGGGGGATACGACCGGACTCTATCACGGCACGCAGCAGATCAACCAAGGCCAGATGGACCGGTGGAGCCTTGTGGCGACGCTGAACTATCTGTCGATCGAGGCGGAAACCAACATCGTCCTGTCGAAATGCCCGCATTACAACTCCGAAAAGGGCCGCAAGACGATTCGTCAGATGGTGACGGTGGCCGATTTCACCCGGCGTGCCTTTATGAATGGCGAGCTTTCCACCGTGATGAGCCCGCGGACGGTGATTGCCTGGGCGCAGAATGCCGAGATCTTCCGCAACGTGGGCTATGCGTTCCGGGTGTCCTTCCTCAACAAATGTGATGAGCTTGAGCGCCAGACCGTGGCCGAGTTCTATCAGCGCTGCTTTGACGAAGAGCTGCCCGAAAGTGCGGCCAGCCTGAGCATCGCCTGAGGCCTTTCCCCATTTTGGCCTGAGTGACCGCCATTGCCCTGCGCAGCGGCGTTTGCGTTTGTGCGGCGCGTTGCGGTGATGTCACGGCGTTAATAGTTTTCAAAACGCATCATATTTCAGCCGCTTTTGCGGTCTATGGTTCAATACATGAGCAGTTTGAGAACGATAGTGACGGGCTGCGCGGTCGCCATGTACATGGTGACGTCAATCAGCCCCGTCCACGCGGAGACACCGCGGGATCAGGCGCAGGCCTTTGCCAATTGTATCGGGCGCTACACCGCGCTGCGCGATCATGGCTGGCTGATCGGCCAGAACAACCCTGTCGCCGAAACCCGTCGCGCGCTTTTCGAAGATCTGCTGGAAGCGGTGCTGGAGGATGCCCGCCGCGACGGGCTGAGCGGGCCGGAACTGCTGAACACGCGGATCAGCGCCAAGCTGGCGCAAAGCCGTCTGCTGCACATGGCGCAGATGGGCCCCGAAAGCGCCCACGCCGCCCGCGCCCAAGCCATGGCCTACCGCGAAATGCGTGCCTGCGATGCAATGGTTCTGGGGTCATAGCGGCGCGCGCGCAGGGGGACATCAACCGGGCCTGACCGTTGTTTCAAAGGTGTTGCGCGCCACTATGCTGTGCCGTGCGGTGGCATTAGGCATTGCTAAGCCTTTTGTCCCTACCCTCTCCGGCATGGTCCGCCGCCCCGCATATCTTGTCGCGTGTGTTCTGGTTGGTCTTGCCGCGCTCACCGGTGCTGCCCAATCCGCGCAAAGCGACCAGCCTGATCCGCTGGCGCTCAGCTTTGCGGTCTGCCTCGGGCGCTATTCGGCTATGCGCAACGACAACTGGACCTTTCCGGGCCAGCGCGTCGCAAACGACATCGGCTGGCAGCGCTACCGCGATCTCTATGCCGCGATTGGCCCGGGTGCCAGCGACCGCAGCCCGGTTGCCCGGGCGCTGCTTTCCGAACGGATCCGCGCGCGCAGCCAGCACGCCCGCCTGCTGATCATCGCCCGGCATGATCTCAATGCCCGGCGGGCGCAGCTGGCATCGGCGACGCTCGCCCGGCAATTACGCGTCTGCGAGGATATGATCCGCGCCTAATGCGTCGGCACAGGTGCCAACGAAATAGACACAAGGCCGCGACATCCCGCAGCACTGTGTCGGAGACACAACACTTAGACAGGGACGACAATTCGCCACACGATGGGCCAGAAAGTCTTCGTCTAACGTCCCAATCATGGTCGGTATACGACGATATACAATGGCGCTGGTGGTGGCGCTGCTGGCCCCGACAGCGGGGCTTGCAACACCGCAAGAACCGGCAGAACAGGCGCAGGCCTTTGCCACCTGCGCCGGACGCTACGCCGCCCAGGCCGAGCATGAGTGGATGCGCGGCGCGGATGGCAAAACCGCCCGCAGCCAGCGCGACCTCTTTCGCGGTCTTCTGGACGCTGTGGCCGACGATGCCCAGGCCGAAGGGGTGGCGCCGTCACAGCTCATTCGCTTCCGCTCGGGCGCCTGGTTTGCACAGGCGCAGCTCTTGCAGCAGGGCTTTTACCATGTGGACCGCAAGCGCGCGGCCCGCGCTCTCGCGCAGGCCCGGCGCCAGATGCGGGTGTGCGAAACGCTGATCCTGGGCTGAGATCCCCGGCCACACCGCACGTCTCGACACTGGTCATTCCCGGACATGGGGGCTAGATTGCCGCGCAACTGCCCTGCCCGCCCGAGGACATCCCAGACACCATGTCGAAACCCTCTGACAACCCTGCCGATCCGTTCAAGAAAGCCCTGGCCGAAGCGACCAAGGTCATGGCCGACGATCCCGAACTGACGGTCAGCTATACCGTTGATCCGGCCGGCGTGTCGGGCGACTCCATGCGCCTGCCGCAGGTCAGCCGCCGGATGACGCGCGACGAGGTGCTGCTGGCGCGCGGCACGGCCGACGCGCTGGCCCTGCACCGCCGCTACCACGACGACGCCACCCATGCCCGCTTCTGCCCGCCCGGCGACATGGCGCGCGAGCTTTATGAGGCGATGGAGGTGGCCCGCTGCGAGGCGGTGGGCGCGCGCGACATGCCGGGCACCGCGGGCAATATCGACGCCAAGATCGGCCATGATGCTGAGCGGCGCGGCTATGCCCAGATCCGCGAGGCTTCTGAGGCGCCCTTGCCCGTTGCCGCAGGTTACCTGATCCGGCATCTGGCAACGGGGCGTAAGATGCCGCCCGCCGCCGCCAACGTGATGGAGCTCTGGCGCGGGTTTATCGAGGAACAGGCCGGCGGCACTTTGGAAGATCTGGGTGAGAAACTCGCCAATCAGGCGGAATTTGCCCGCTTTGCCCGGCGGATGATCAACGATCTGGGCTATGGCGACCAGCTGGGTGACGACCCCGACGAGATGGACGAGGACGCCGAGGATCAGGCCGAAGAGGGCGCGGACGAGGACCAGGAACCCGACAGCACCGGCCAGGACGATCAGGACGACGAACAGGCCGAGGCGAGCCCCGAAAGCAGCCAGGAGGAAACCCAGGATCCCAGTCAGGCCCAGGTCAGCATGGAGGACATGGCCGACCAGGAGCTGGGCGAAGAGGCCGAGATGCCCGAGGGCGAGGCGCCTTTGGAGCCGCCGGCCCCGCAGCCAATTTCCGAGGCTGACCCGGATTACAAGGTGTTCGACACCGCGCATGACGAGGAAATCCCCGCCGAAGAGCTGGCCGAAGCGGTCGAGCTGGAGCGTCTGCGCGCCTATCTCGACCAGCAGCTGGAGCCCCTGAAAGGCGCTGTGAGCCGTCTGGCGAATAAGCTGCAGCGCCGGTTGCAGGCGCAACAGAACCGCTCCTGGGAGTTCGACCGTGAGGAAGGCATTCTGGATGCCGGGCGGCTCGCGCGGGTGGTGGCCAACCCGACGACGCCGCTGAGCTTTAAGGTCGAGAAAGACACCGAGTTCCGTGACACGGTGGTGACTTTGCTGCTCGACAATTCCGGCTCCATGCGCGGGCGGCCGATCTCGATCGCGGCGATCTGCGCCGACGTGCTGGCCCGCACGCTGGAACGTTGCAACGTCAAGGTCGAGATCCTCGGCTTTACCACGCGGGCGTGGAAAGGTGGGCTGGCGCGGGAGAAGTGGCTCAATGAGGGGCGCGAACAGCAGCCCGGGCGGCTCAATGACCTGCGCCACATCATCTACAAAGGCGCCGATGCGCCTTGGCGGCGGACGCGGGACAATCTGGGCCTGATGATGAAAGAGGGCCTCTTGAAGGAAAACATCGACGGCGAGGCGCTAGAATGGGCGCATCGGCGCATGGTGGTTCGGCCCGAGGCGCGCAAGATCCTGATGGTGATCTCGGACGGCGCGCCGGTCGATGACAGCACGCTGTCGGTGAACCCCGCCAACTACCTGGAAAAACACCTGCGCGACGTGATCGCCATGGTGGAACGGCGCAAACAGGTGGAGCTGCTGGCGATCGGCATCGGCCATGACGTGACGCGCTATTACGACCGCGCGGTGACGATCACGGATGTGGAACAACTG
>JASJCC010000182.1 GCA_030066175.1 Paracoccaceae bacterium
CGTCTGCGCACGCGCGGCGCCGACTTCAAAGTCCATATCCGCACCCCGCGCCGGGCTGAACTGGCTGCCCTGATGCCCGAAAAGGCGCCGCCGGATACGTCCAAGCTGCTGCTCTGTCCGATGCCGGGCCTGATCGTGAAAGTCGATGTCGACGTCGGCCAAGAGGTGCAGGAGGGCCAAGCGCTCTGCACCGTCGAGGCGATGAAGATGGAGAACATCCTGCGCGCTGAACGCAAAGGTGTGGTCGCCAAGATCAACGCCGGCCCGGGCGACAGCCTGGCGGTGGACGAAGTGATCATGGAATTCGAGTGATCTGATGATCTTTGGCGCCGGCATATTGGTGACTTTGGGGTTGGCGGCGTTTTTCGTCTATCTCAGCGCCAGCGCGACGCGGTTGGACCGCGCGGGCTTTGAATTGCCGGTTTTTCTGCTGATATTCATGATCCTGGCCGCGGGATTGCTGCTGTACTATGGCGATCGCCCAGAATTTCCCGCGGCGCTGATTGTTGCCCTTTTGGTGGCGGGCTCGGCTCTGTTCGGACTTGTTTTCAATGCGGCTGTTGCGCGTGAGACCGAAGCGCGCCAGCGCGAGGAAAAGCGGCGCGACATTCGCCGCGCGCTGCGTGCCGAGATTGACGATTACGTGCGGGAACTGGAATTTGGGGCCGAAAAACGGACCGATGGAGCTGTTGATGGCGCGTTCAACAATGATCAGCAATTTGTGCCATTTGTCGTCGTAGCACGGCGGGACAAGGTGTTTTCCGCAGTTCTACCGCAAATCGAAACACTGGATGACGAACAGGTTGAAACGGTGGTGCGCTTTTACGCTTTGCAGGAAAAGGTTGTGGAACTTGGGACCCAGATGCAAGCGGAGGTCTATGCTAAGCTGCCATTGGAACGCCGCGCGGCGATCCTTAAATCATTGAACTCTATGGAGGAAACGCTGATAGAATACGGTCGCGCTGCAATGGCGCAACTACGCGATCACCCGCTGGCGTTCAGTACCACGGATCAGGGCCGTTCCGGCCCGGAGGTGGCGGAATGAGATCGTCTTCGCGTTTCATAGTCGGGTATCCTCGGGCTTACCCGTTAAATATAGGTAAAAGTGTCGTCTGCCGCAAGCGCGCTTACTGGCCGAGGCCGTCGCGGCGGTCGCGGATTTCCTGTTGGCGCAGCGGCAGTTTGTCGATCGAGCGTGAGAGCTCACGCACGTCCCAGGGGGCGGGTTTGCGGATCACGATGCTGCCATCCTTGGCCATCAGCACAAACATGAACCCACGCGCCCGCAATTCCCGCCGCACGCTGCTGCGCGCGCCGGGATCGGTGTCGGTGATTACCAGCACGTCGCGATCCTTCAGCGCCTGCAACCGGTCGTTAATCAGTTGCATTTGCTGGACAAAACGTGGGTCGGCCGGACTGTCGGCAAAGACGACCAGCGGGCGCTTGATCCACTGCACCTCGGCCAGATCGATATCGGCGGCATCGACGATCATCGGTTCCGCTTCGGTCTCGGCCACCTCGCCCTCCGGCGCGGTCGGCTCGGGCGCGGGTGTCTCATCAGCCACCGTGGTGGCGGCGGCGACGGTGTCGTCCTGCGCCCAGGCGGCCGCCCCTGGCAGGGCAATGCCGGCCGTGGCGAAAAAGGCAATCAGGACAAGGCGTTCAACTTGTTTCATACCCCCAGATATAGGGGGGCGGGCGCAACCTGCACAGGGTTTACCCTGCGTGGACCGCGAAAATTTTACCTTTAACCCCCTGCTCACCCTGTCTGTCCCATGTTTGTGGACAACGCACAGCAACAGAGCGGGGTCGCGAAAAGCGATGGATATCATTTTGCACGCGGGCGCCCACCGCACCGGTACCACCAGCTTTCAAACCTACCTGCGCGCCCATCGCGCCCGGTTGGAAGGGCAGGCGATTGGCTTTTGGGGCCCGTGGCGGACCCGCAAGGGCCTGTTGAATTCTGTCGTGCAGCGCCCGGAGTCGCGGGCCCAGGCGGAACGGGCGGCAGGACGGGTGCAGATCAACCTGCAGGGTGCGCGCAAACGCGATGTCGGCATGCTGATCGTGTCGGACGAAAACATCATCGGCACGCCGCGCGGCAATCTGCGGGCCGGCGCGCTTTATCCCGAGATCGGCGAACGTATGGCGCGGCTCAACGCGGCCTTTGACGGGCAGATCCGGCGGATTGTACTCAATATCCGCTCGCCCGAGATCTGGTGGGCCTCGGCCATGGCTTATCTGGTCGCGCGGGGCGAACCGTTGCCGCGCCGCGCCACGCTGCAGCAGCTGGCCGGATCGCGCCGGGGCTGGCGGCAGGTGATCACCGATCTGGCCTGCGCCTGCCCCGAAACCGAAATTCGCGTGGCTCCGTTCGAACGTATCGGCGGCCATCCCGACCGGCTGTTCCGGGTCATGACGGGCCTGCCCTTTGCGCCGCAGGCCGACCCGGCAGAGTTCTGGATCAACCGCTCGCCCGATCTGGTCACGCTGTCGCGCCTGCTGACAGAGCAGGGCCAGAACGCGGACCGCCTGCCGCAGGGTGAAGGCCGCTGGATGCCGTTTGACGATTACCAGGCCGCGACCCTGCGCGAAGCTTATGCCGACGATCTGTTCTGGCTGCAGGCCGGCGCGGATGGTCTGGCCCGACTGACAGAGGAAGACATGCCCGCAAGACCCGGACAAATCCGGGCGGCAGGCTTTGACGAGAGAGGACGAAAGGATGACAAAGACGCCCGAGGATTGGCGCGCGCTCGCCGAGAAAGAGCTGCGCGGACGCCCGCTTGACGATCTGACCTGGCAGACGCTTGAAGGGATCGAGGTCAAGCCGCTTTACACTGCCGCAGACACCGCGGATCTGCCGCATATGGGCAGCCTGCCGGGCATCGCGCCCTTCACCCGCGGGGTGAAGGCGACGATGTATGCCGGCCGTCCCTGGACGATCCGGCAATACGCGGGCTTTTCCACCGCCGAGGAATCCAACGCGTTTTACCGCAAGGCGCTGGATGCCGGTCAGCAAGGCGTGTCCGTCGCCTTCGATCTGGCGACCCATCGCGGCTACGACAGCGATCACGCCCGGGTTGTCGGCGACGTGGGCAAGGCCGGGGTGGCCATCGACAGCGTCGAGGACATGAAGATCCTCTTTGACGACATCCCGCTCGACAAGGTCAGCGTGTCGATGACGATGAACGGCGCGGTGATCCCGGTGATGGCCAATTTCATCGTCACCGGGGAAGAGCAGGGGGTGTCCCGGGCGCAGCTGTCGGGCACGATCCAGAACGACATCCTCAAGGAATTCATGGTGCGCAACACCTATGTCTATCCGCCCGAACCCTCGATGCGGATCATTGCCGACATCATCGAATACACCTCGAACGAGATGCCGAAATTCAACTCGATCAGCATCTCGGGCTACCACATGCAAGAGGCCGGCGCGAACCTGGTGCAAGAGCTCGCTTACACACTGGCCGACGGCAAGGAATACGTCAAAACCGCCATGGCGCGCGGCATGGATGTGGACAAGTTTGCCGGGCGGCTGAGCTTTTTCTTTGCCATCGGCAAGAACTTCTTCATGGAGGCGGCCAAGCTGCGGGCGGCGCGGATGCTCTGGCACCGGATCATGACCGATCTGGGCGCGCAGAACCCGCGGTCGAAAATGCTGCGCACCCATTGCCAAACCTCTGGTGTGTCTCTGGCGGAACAAGACCCCTATAACAACGTCATCCGCACCGCTTATGAGGCGATGAGTGCGGTGCTGGGCGGCACGCAATCGCTGCATACCAACGCGCTGGATGAGGCGATTGCGCTGCCCACCGAATTCAGCGCCCGCATCGCCCGCAACACTCAATTGATCCTGCAGGAAGAAACCGGCGTGACCAATGTGGTCGATCCGCTGGCAGGCTCATACTACGTGGAAAAGCTGACCCATGACCTGGCCGAAGCGGCCTGGAAGCTGATCGAAGAGGTCGATGAGATGGGTGGCATGACCAAGGCGGTCGCCAGCGGCATGCCAAAGCTGCGGATCGAGGAAACCGCCGCCCGGCGGCAGGCCGAGATTGACCGCGGCGATGATGTGATTGTCGGGGTGAACAAGTACCGCCTGACGCAGGAAGAAGAGCTCGACATTCTCGATATCGACAACGCCAAGGTCCGCGACGCCCAGATCGCGCGGCTGGACCAGATCCGGCGCGATCGCGATGAAGATGCGTGTAAGGCCGCGCTGGACGAGCTGTCGCGCCGCGCCGCGGAGGGCGGCAACCTTCTGGAAGCAGCGGTTGAGGCAAGCCGGGCAAGGGCAAGCGTGGGGGAAATCAGCATGGCCATGGAAAAAGTGTTCGGGCGCCACCGCGCCGAGGTCAAAACCCTCGCCGGGGTGTATGGCGCCGCCTATGAGGGTGACGAAGGCTTTGCCGCGATCCAGAAATCGGTTGAGGATTTCGCCGAAGAGGAGGGCCGCCGCCCGCGTATGCTTGTGGTCAAGATGGGCCAGGACGGCCATGACCGCGGCGCCAAGGTGATCGCCACCGCCTTTGCCGATATCGGCTTTGACGTCGATGTGGGCCCGCTGTTCCAGACGCCGGAAGAGGCCGCGCAGGACGCGGTCGACAACGATGTGCACGTCATCGGCATCAGCAGCCAGGCGGCGGGCCACAAGACACTGGCGCCGCAGCTGGTTGACGCGCTGAAAGCGGCGGGGGCCGAGGACATTCTGGTGATTTGCGGCGGGGTGATCCCGCAGCAGGATTACCAGTTCCTCTATGATGCCGGGGTGAAGGCGATCTTTGGTCCGGGCACCAACATCCCCAACGCCGCGCAGGATATCCTGCGCCTGATCGGTGAGGCGCGCGCCTAGACCGGTTCCTGCAGGCCCAGAAACAGGTCCAGCATTAGCTGGGCCGGGTCGACATTGACCGCGCGGGCGTGGCGCGCGCGGTCACCCACCGCTTGCGCCCGGGCGGCCCAGCTGCGGCCCGCGGCGGCATCAGGGGCGAGGCGCAAAAGGATCTGTGCTTCATTCGGCGCGGCTTCGGCCGCTGGTGGCGCGCCGGTGACTCCGCAACGCGCGAGACGGGCGGCCAGTTGATCGATCAGGGTCAAAGCCAGGTCCAGCCGCGCCTCGCGCCCTTTGCCGGTACAGCTTTCTGCCAGCGCCATCACGCGGGCGCGGTCGAGATGGGGCAGGGAGGCCAACACCCCCACCAGATCGGCGTAAAGCGTCAGCCCGTCGAGATTGAGCAGCCGCAAGGCGGCGCCAACCGACCCGGCCGAGAGCTCGGTCAAGGCGCCGGCCTGTTCCGGCGCAACTCCAGCGCCCGCCTGCTGTAGGGCGCTGGCCATGTCTTCGGGGTTTAGTGGCGTCAGACGCAGCGTCCGGCAGCGTGAGCGTATCGTTGGCAAGAGGCGCGAAGGCTGGTGGCTGACCAGCAGCAGGGTGGTGTTGGCGGGGGGCTCTTCCAGCAGCTTGAGGATCGCGTTGGCGGCGTTCACGTTCAGCTCATCAGCGGCATCGACGATCACCACGCGCCGCCCGCCATCGGCCGCCGACAGCGCAAAGAACCCTTTCAGCTTGCGCACCTCGGTCACGCGGATCTCGGCGGCCAGCTTGTCGCCTTTGTCGTTGGGGCCGCGCCGCAAAAGAAACAGGCCCGGTTCCGACAGGGCCGCCACGCGCCGCGCCACCGGATGGTCGGGGGCAATCTCTAGCGAAGTGGGCGGGGGCGGCGCGCCGAAAAGCCCATCCTCCTGCGCCGGCGGCGTGGCCAGCAGGAACTGCGCGATGCGCCAGGCCAGCGTCGCCTTGCCCACGCCGCGCGGGCCGGTGAGCAGCCAGCCGTGATGCAGCCTATCCGAGGTGAAGGCACGCAGGAACTCTGCCTCGGCGTCCTGCTGGCCAAACAAAACCTGCGTCTCCCGCGGGTGCGGGGCACCCTCGACGCGGTCAGGTTCTGGCAGGTCGTTTGCTTCGCTCATAAAGCTGACAGAACCACGTCCAGCACATCGCGCGCAACCACGTCGCTGGTGCGGTTGCCGTCGATCACGCGGAACCGCTCGGGCGCGTCTTGGGCCAGTTGCAAAAAGCCATCACGCATCTGTTGCTGCAACCCGACACCGAAATCCTCGAACCGTTCCTCGTCCGTCGCGCGTGCCTTGGCCCGACTCAATGCCATGTCTGCCGGCATGTCGATCAGCAGCGTCATGTCCGGCTCGACCCCGATCATCAGGTCGTGCAGCGCGTCCACCTTGGCCCGCAGATCACCACGCGAGGTGCCCTGATACATCCGCGTGCTGTCGGCAAAGCGGTCGCAGATCACCACCTTGCCCGCCGCCAACGCCGGCTGGATCGTGCGTTCGAGATGATCGCGCCGTGCCGCGGTGAAGAGCAACAATTCGGTCTCTGCGGACCAGCGATCGGGATCGCCTTGCAGCACCAGCGCGCGGATTTCCTCTGCCCCCGGGCTGCCACCCGGTTCGCGGGTCAGCAGCGTGGCAATCCCACGGTCCTGAAGCGCCTGATCCAGCAGGCGCGCCTGGGTGGATTTGCCGGAACCGTCGATGCCTTCGAAGCTCAGAAACAGGCCTTGGCCGCTCACATCGCGTCCCCGGAAGCTCCGGAAAACCGCTCGAGCAGGATCTGGCTGACCACCATGATCCGGTCCACAAAGCCGCCTGCTGCCACCGATTCCGCCGCCATCAGCGGGATCCGCGTTTCCGGCAGACCTTCGGGCTGGATGATCAGTTCGGCCAGCTTCTGGCCTTCCTCGACCGGCGCCTGGATCGGGCCGGTATAGACCACCTCGGCCTTCAAGGGCGCCGTGCCCCCGGTTGGCAACAGCAAGGTGAGGTCCTGGTCGGCCATCAGCTCGACGCTGTCCTTGGCCCCCAGCCAGACCTCGGCGCTGGCGATCACCGCGCCTTCTGAGACGACCTGCCGTTCGGCAAACTGCCGGAAAGCCCAGTTCACAATCGCCTCGCTCTCCTCTGCCCGCGATTGCGTTGTCGGAAGCCCGGTCACGCTAAAGATCACCCGCCGGTCGCCCTGTTTGGCCGAGCCCACAAGGCCATAGCCTGCCTCTTGCGTATGCCCGGTTTTGAGCCCGTCAGCCCCGATCCCCAGCCCCAGCAAAGGGTTGCGGTTATAGCGGTTCTGGCTTTCGTTCTCGTCAAACAGAAACTCGGTTTCGGCAAACATCGGGTAGAATTCGGGGAAATCCTCGATCAGCTTGCGCGCCAGCAGAGACAGATCCCGCATCGACATCACGTGGCCGCGTTCTGGCCAGCCGTTGGAATTCAGAAACACCGAATTGGTCATGCCCATCTGCTGGGCGCGTTGCGTCATCATCCGGGCAAAGCCAACCTCGGTCCCGTCGGGGCTGAGCGCCTCGGCAATCACCGCGCAGGCGTCGTTGCCCGACAATACGATGATGCCCCGAATGAGGTCTTTGACCGAAACCCGCTCGCCGGCGCGCAAAAACAGGGTCGAGCCGGTGTAATCCATCGCATGTTGCGACACCCGCAGCTCTTCGTCCATCTTCAGCCGGCCATCGCGTACCGCCTCGAACGCCATGTAAAGCGTCATCAGTTTGGACATCGACGCCGGCGGCAACTGGTCATCGGCATTCTTGGCCAAAAGAACCGTACCGGTACCAAAATCCATCACAAAGGCGGCCTGAGCGCGGGTATCGAACGCATGCGCCTGAGACGCCAAAAGCGCCGCAGCGGCGGCGCTCATGGTCAAACGGCGGAGGGCAAGGATCATGGGGCAGCTCCTGTCCTTTTGGGGGTTAATCCGTCACGGCATAGGCGTCGGTAAACCCAGTGGCCTTGATCTTTTTCAGCAGGGTCGCAACCTCGGGTTTGGTCTGCGCCGGCCCGACGACAACCCGCCAGAAGGTCTTGCCGTTCGAGCTTTGCTTTTTCACCGTTGGCACCATGCCTGCCTGCCGCATCGCAGTGGCGGTGTTGCGGGCGTTCTGTTCGATGCTGAAAATACCGATCTGGATGAAGGGTTTGGCAAGCTTGGCTGCCGCAGGTTTCGGCTTGGGCGCCGGGGCAGGGGCGGCGGCCTGCGGCTCCAAAGATGCCGTCTCGATCGCGGCAGCGGCGGTTGCGGCCACCGGATCCAGCGTGCCTTCGCTGACCGCGGCGGGGGCCGGCACGGCCTCGGCCAGCACGTCCCCATCCACTGGCAGCGCATCCGCCTGGGTTTCGAGGGCCGGCGCGGGCTTCACCTCTTCACGGCGCAGGGCGACAACGTCGATATTGGTGGGCGCCCCGGCCAACATGCCCAAAGCTGCCGCAGCATCTGACGACACTTGCAGGCGCGGCCCTGGCGACTGGCGTTCGCGCCGGAAAATCGCACCGATGACGAATTTGCCGTTCTGTTCGTTGC
>JASJCC010000040.1 GCA_030066175.1 Paracoccaceae bacterium
CAGGTGGGTGAGGCGATGGTCAAACCCGGCCTCTACTGGCGCAACAATGTCGAAGGCTCGCTGACACTGATCGAGGCCGCCTGCGCCGCGGGGTGCCTGGACTTTGTGTTTTCCTCGACCTGCGCGACCTATGGCGAGCATGACAATGTCGTTTTGGACGAAAACACCCCGCAGCTGCCCCTGAACGCCTATGGCGCCTCGAAACGCGCGATCGAGGATGTGTTGCGCGATTTTGAGGCGGCGTATGGCCTGCGCCACGTGATCTTTCGCTATTTCAATGTCGCTGGCGCCGACCCCGAGGCCGAAGTTGGCGAAGACCACCGGCCCGAGACCCACCTGGTCCCCGTGATGCTCGAGGCGATTGATGGCAAGCGCGGCAGCCTGACGATCCACGGCACCGATTATGACACGCCCGACGGCACCTGCATCCGCGACTACGTGCATGTCTGCGACCTGGTCGACGCCCATGTCCTGGGCCTGCGCTGGCTGCAGGACGGCAAGCCCAGCCGCGTCTTCAACCTCGGCACCGGGCAGGGGTTTTCCGTCCGGCAGGTGATTGACGCCTCGCGCGCGGTGACCAACCGCGAGGTGCCGTTCAGCGAAGGGCCGCGCCGTGCCGGGGATGCGACCAAGCTTGTCTCGGGCTCCACCCGTGCGGAAAGTGAACTGGGCTGGCGGCCGCAGCGCTCGACCCTGCAAGAGATGATTAGCGATGCCTGGCGCTGGCACCGCCACGGGCATTATGACAAATGAACCGACCCGCCTACTGGATCTGACCCGGCTGATCAGCCGGGCTGGGCAGCCTCTGACCGGGGTGGACCGGGTTGAGTTTGCCTATCTCGATCGTCTGACGCAGGCGTCGGGGGGGCTCTTTGGTCTTGTCCGGACGTCGCTGGGTTACGTGCTTTTGGATCGCGCCGGCTGTATTGCCGTGCGCGAACGGATTGTCACGGGGAACTGGGGGCCGCCTGACCGGCTGGCGCACCTCCGCCGCAAAATGGATCCGATGCGTGCCCGGGCCGAGGCTGACCTGCGCCGGGTCTGCATCGCACGCTGCCTGCCTTTGCGGCTGACGGCGATGCTGCGCCGTCACCTGCCCAACGAGCTGCGCTACCTCAACCTCGGGCACACCAATCTGACCACTCGCGTGATCCGCGCCTTGCGCAGCCTATCGGGCGCCAAGATCGCCGTTTTTATCCACGACCTCATTCCGCTTGATCACCCGGACTACCAGCGCGCGGATATGTTGGCACGTTTTGCCGGATTTTTTGAACGTGCCTGCCGCTCGGCCGATCTGATCATCTGCAACTCCGAACAGACCCGCCAGGACGTGCTGCGCCACGCAACCGCGCACGGTATTGAGCCCGAATGTGTGGTCGCCCATCTGGGAGTGTCAATCCCCGACGTGGCAGAACCGCCCCAAGGGCCGTGGACCGGCAAGCCCTATTTCGTCACCGTCGGCACGATCGAGCCACGCAAGAACCACGGGCTTTTGCTGGATCTCTGGCCCGACATACCAGAGGCGCATCTGCTGATCTGCGGCAACCGAGGTTGGCAAAATGATGCGGTTTTCCAACGGCTTGACGCCCAGCCGGATCGCGTCCACGAACTCCCCGGCCTGTCGGACGGCCAGATCGCGGCGCTGCTGCAAGGCTCTGCCGGCCTGCTCTTTCCCAGCTTTGTCGAAGGCTACGGCCTGCCCCCGGTCGAAGCTGCCGCGCTGGGAGTGCCGGTGCTCTGCAACGACCTGCCGATCTATCACGAAGTGTTGGGAGATATTCCCATTTACGCAACGGCGACAGATCGTTATCTTTGGCGCACAACAATAAATCGGATGGCAGAAGATCACCGGGCAGGACATCGCAGTGCAATGCAACCGTATCACCCACCCACGTGGGATGCGCATTTCAAGATCGTCTTAACCCTGATCTGATAGCCGACGACGCAAAGGGACCGGAGAACCGGTCGTTACAAGGGCAACGGATTTGGGCGTTATCAGGTCCTACAGGCTGAGGCTGCAACGCAGGCGCTGGCGCATTCGTGCGTTCCGCAAACGTCGCGACCTGCGCCCTGTTGCCAATCGCACCGACCAGATCAAGCAAGGTGACCTCTTCGTCTTTTCGACACAGCGCAACGAAGGCGTTCGCCTGCCCTATTTCCTGAAGTATTACAGGGACATGGGGGTCAATCACTTCTTCTTTGTCGACAATGACAGCACCGACGGATCGCTGGACTACCTGGCACGCCAACCGGACGTGTCGGTCTGGACCACGCGGGCGAGCTACAAGCGCGCGCGCTTTGGCATCGACTGGATGAATTGGCTGCTTATGAAATACGCCCACGGCCATTGGGCGCTGACCGTCGACCCGGATGAGCTGTTCCTCTACCCGTTCTGCGACACGCGCCCGCTGCGCGCGCTGACCGATTGGCTGGATGCCTCGTCGATCAAATCCTTCAGCGCGATGCTGCTGGATATGTACCCCAAGGGCCGCATCGACGCGCAGCCCTATAGCCCCGGGCAAGACCCGCTTGAGATCGCCTCATGGTTCGATTCCGGCAATTACACGATCGAGCGGAACCCAAAATTCGGCAATCTGTGGATCCAGGGCGGGCCACGAGCGCGGGTGTTTTTCAAGGACAAACCGGCGCTGGCCCCGGCCCTGAACAAGGTGCCGCTGGTGAAATGGGACCGGCGCTATGCCTATGTCAGCTCGACCCACAACCTGCTGCCGCGCGGCCTGAACCTGGTTTACGACGAATGGGGTGGCGAAAAGGCCAGTGGCGTGCTGATGCACACCAAATTCCTCGACACCTTTTCCACCAAGGCCGAGGAAGAGTTGAACCGCAAACAGCATTACGGCGCCAGCCGCGAATACCTGGCTTATGCCGCGGGCGTAAAGGAAAACCCGGACCTCTGGTGCAAGTGGTCCGAGAAATACATCAACTGGCGCCAACTTGAGATCCTCGGCCTGATGTCCAAGGGGAACTGGGCATGAGCGTCGGGATCGTCATGCTGGTACACACCGCCCTGGGCCGCGCCGAACAGCTGGCGCGACATTGGGCCAAATCCGGCTGCCCGGTGGTGATCCATGTCGACAAGATCGTGCCGCAGGACAAGCATGATGCCTTTGTCTTTGCGCTGTCGGATGTCCCGCAGCTGAAGTTTTCGCGCCGCCACCGTTGTGAGTGGGGGACCTGGGGACTAGTCGCTGCCAGTCAGGACGCGTCCGAGCTGATGCTCAGCGAGTTTCCCGATGTGCGCCACGTGTATCTGGCGTCCGGTTCCTGCATGCCGTTGCGCCCGGTTGATGAGCTAGTGGCTTATCTGACCGAACGCCCCCGCACCGATTTCATCGAAAGTGCGACCACCGCGGATGTGCCCTGGACAGTGGGCGGCCTCGACGAAGAGCGCTTTACCATGCACTTCCCGTTCTCGTGGCGGCGCAACCGGTATCTCTTTGACAAGTTTGTGGATTTTCAGCGGTTTTTCGGACTGAAACGGCATATTCCCAACGGTGTTGTGCCGCATATGGGCAGCCAGTGGTGGTGCCTGACGCGGCAGACCCTGTCGGCCATCCTGCAGGACCCTGCCCGGCGCAACTATGACCGCTATTTCCGTCGCGTCTGGATCCCGGACGAATCCTATTTTCAGACGCTGGCGCGGCTCTATTCCACCAATATCGAAAGCCGCTCGCTGACGCTGTCGAAGTTCGACTTTCAGGGCAAGCCGCACATCTTCTACGACGATCACCTGCAACTGCTGCGCCGGTCGGATTGCTTTGTCGCGCGTAAGATCTGGCCGAATGCGGAACGGCTCTACCAGGCGTTTCTCGACAACCCCAATGTGCAGTCCAATGGGACGGAACCGAACCCGGGCAAGATCGACCGGATTTTTGCCAAGGCGGTGGATCGCCGAACGCGCGGGCGTCCGGGGCTTTTCATGCAAAGCCGCTATCCCAACTTTGGTTGGGAAAACGGCATGACGGCCGGGAAATACTCGATCTTCCAAGGCTTTAGTGAGCTCTTTCAGGATTTCGAGGGCTGGCTGGCGCGGGCCACTGGCGCGCAGGTGCATGGCCATCTTTATGCGCCCGAACGGGCGGAATATGCCGGCGGACAGCCGGTGATCAACGGCGCGTTGTCGGACAATGCCAATCTGCGCGACATCAACCCGCGCGCGTTTCTGACCAACCTGCTCTGGAACACCCGTGGTGAACGGCAGTGCTTTCAATACGGCCCCCGCGACAACCCCAAGATCAACTGGTATTTCGCCCGCGATCCCAACGCGCAGATCAGTGTCATCTCTGGCGCCTGGGCGGTGCCGCTGTTCAAATCGAACGCCAATTTCGCCGACATCCGGAAAGAGGCGGCGCGGCTGCAAAAGCTCGAAAGCAAGATGCTGGATGAACTGCGCTCCCCCGACAGCAAGGCGCGCATTCGCATCTGGACCATGGCGGAGTTTATCGAGGCTCCGATGGAGCCGCTGCAGGTGGTGATCGACGAAATTGGCCAGAAATCCAGCCGCCGCCTTGCCGAAGCCCCGCGGATGGAAGACCTGACCGGCTTTGGGCAGTTCCTGCAGAACCTCAAGAACCAGGGCATGCACCCCTACCTGATGGGCGATTTCCCGGTCGATCCGGTGCCGCGATCCGCCAGAAACCGCAAGCGCAAACCGTATCTTGTCAAGAAGTAGGCCCCGCAAATGTCCGACCGCTTTGACTGTTTCGTCGTTTTTGCCGAGATGCGCACCGGGTCGAACTTTCTTGAGGCCAACCTGAACGCCTTTGACGGGATCACCTGCCATGGCGAGGCGTTCAATCCGCATTTCATCGGCTATCCCACCTCCGAGGACATCCTTGGGATCACCCAGCCCGAACGCGACGCCAATCCAGACCGCCTGCTGGGTCAGATCAGGCGCGCCACGCCTGGGGGGATTGGCGGCTTTCGGTTCTTTCACGACCACGATGGCCGAGTGTTGCCGCAGATCCTCGACGAACCGCGCATCGCCAAGATCATCCTGACCCGTAACCCGGTCGACAGCTATGTGAGCTGGAAAATCGCGCAGGCCACCGGGCAGTGGAAGCTGACCAACGTCAAAAAGCGCAAGGATGCCAAGGCGCAATTCGACCCGCAGGAATTCGAGTCTCACCTGGCCGCGTTGCAGGAGTTCCAGGTGCATCTGATGAACGCGCTGCAGACCACCGGGCAGACGGCGTTTTACGTGGCTTATGAGGATCTGCAGGACGTCGCCGTGATGAATGGGTTGGCGAAATGGCTGGGGGTGGACAAGCAGCTCGACAGCCTGAACACCGCGCTGAAACGGCAAAACCCCGAGCATATCTCGGAAAAGGTGGCGAATTTTGATCAGATGCAATCGGCGCTTTCGCGGCTGGACCGGTTCAACCTGACCCGCACCCCGAATTTCGAACCGCGCCGCGGCCCGGTGGTGCCGACCTATCTGGCTGCGGTAGAAACCCCGCTGCTGTATATGCCGATCCGCTCAGGGCCGGAGGCGGCGATCAAGAACTGGCTTTGTGCGCTGGATGGCGTTGGCCCGAACGATCTGGAGACGAATTTCAGCCAGAACTCGCTGCGGCAGTGGAAACGCGACCGACCCGGCCATCGCAGTTTCACGGTGATCCGCCACCCGGTGGCCCGCGCGCATGAAGCGTTCTGTTCCAAGGTGTTGTCGACCGGCAAAGGCAGCTTTGCCGGTATTCGCAAAACCCTGCGCCGCGCTCACAACCTGCCCTTGCCCGAGGGGGAGCCCGGGCCGGACTACGATCTGAACGCGCATCGTGAGGCCTTCACCGGGTTCCTCGCGTTTCTGAAAGCGAATCTGTCCAACCAAACCAGCATCCGGATCGATGGACATTGGACCTCGCAGGCGCAGGTGCTGCAGGGGATGTCCGAGTTTACCCTGCCCGACATGATTGTGCGCGAGGATGAGATGATCAGCTATCTGCCGGCTTTGGCCATGCAGGTCGGCCACCCAGCACCGCCGGACCCTGAGCGCGTGCCGGTGCAGGCACCCTTTGCGCTGGCCGAGATCTACGACGATCAGATCGAGACACTGGCGCGCGACGCCTATACCCGCGATTACACAATGTTCGGGTTCGAGGATTGGGGCTGACGTGAAAAAGCCCCGGATCTTCCCCGGGGCTTGCCAGCACTACCTAAGGACTCAGGCCGCCTTTGTAGCCTCAGTCTCGGTCAGAATCGTGTAAAGCGTCGTCGCGTCGTTGTTGGCGCGCAGCTTGGCGCACACGCTGGTCTGACGCAGGCTGCGCGACACCAGTGCCAGCGCCTTGAGATGCTCGACCCCCGCCTCTTCGGGCGCCAGCAAAGCAAAGACCAGATCGACGGGCTGACGATCGACCGCTTCGAAGTCGATCGGTTTTTCGAGCCGGATGAAAACCCCGACAACGTCCTCAAGCCCGGCCAGCCGCGCATGCGGCAGCGCCACACCGTGGCCGACGCCGGTTGGACCCAGCGATTCACGCTCCATCAACGCCTCGATGGTGCGGCTGGCGGGTAGCTGATACGCAGCCTCTGCCAGTTCAGAGAGATCATGCATCAAGCGCTTCTTGCTTGTCGCGGCACTGATGACCTTGACGGCATCAGGTTTCAGAAGGTCTACGAATTTCATGCTCTGCCCGTTAAGTGGCTCGAAAGTCTGAATGTCTCGAAACGGTAACCGAAGGGTTTACGGATCGATCCAACCGATATTGCCGTCATCGCGGCGATACAC
This sequence comes from Paracoccaceae bacterium, assembly GCA_030066175.1. GTDB lineage: Bacteria > Pseudomonadota > Alphaproteobacteria > Rhodobacterales > Rhodobacteraceae > JASJCC01. Next base: position 6,752 of record JASJCC010000040.1, read on the forward strand.
GACGTTCACACCATCTTTCTTTTCATTTCGGAACACCAACACAGGCGCCCCGGCCAACTCCATTTGCATCACCGCTTCGCCCACGGTCAGAGACGGGATTGTCGTCTCGATCTCGGCCACGATCATCGGTTGCAGCGATTCCGGCTCAGACTCCTCCGTGTCTGTATCCGAGGCGAGGATATACGAGGAAGCGCCGATAAGTTCAACGGGTTCTGTGCGATCCTTGTGGTGGTCTTTCAAACGGCGCTTGTACCGCCGAAGTTGTTTGTCCATTTTCTCGGCGCAGGCGTCAAAAGCGGCATAGATTTCATTGGCATGCGCCTTGGCCGACGCGGTCAGTCCGGTCGACAGATGGACGGTCGCCTCACACACAAATTCATGCCCGCTCTTGGAAAAAATCACCGTCGCGTCGGTGGGGCGCTGTGCATATTTCTGCACGACGGCTCCCAATTCGTCCTGCACGTGGGTCTGCAGGGCGGCACCGATGTCGATTTGCTTGCCGGTGATCTGATAGCGCATGTGAGTCTTCCTTTTCTTTCATGCCCGGGCCCAAACGCCAGAGCCGAAACGGCACTGGGTCATAGGGTCACCAGGTCAGGAGTAACGCTTTGCCTCGGCGCTGTACCACTTGCCCCTGCGAGGAAGGGAAGGTGATGTCAGCCATGCAACAAAGCAAAACGTCATACACCCATTTGACGTCGCAATCGGGGCGTCTGTCAATCGAAACCGGTGCATATTAACCTTTGAATCGGTGAACAGTCTGTCACCCTGCGGCGTCAACCGATGCGGAAATTGTCACCCAGATAGACGCGGCGGACGTTCTCGTTGCGCACAACTTCGTCCGGTGTGCCGGACATCAGGACCATGCCGTCATGCAGGATATAGGCGCGGTCCACGATCTCGAGCGTTTCGCGCACATTGTGGTCGGTGATCAGCACGCCGATGCCGCGCTTTTTGAGATCCGCCACAAGGTGGCGGATATCGCCGACGCTGATCGGATCGACCCCGGCAAAGGGCTCGTCGAGCAGCAGGTATTTCGGATCGGCCGCCAGACAGCGCGCAATCTCAACCCGGCGGCGTTCGCCACCTGACAGCGCCAGCGCCGGCGCGCGGCGCAGGTGTTCGATGGAAAACTCGCCCAACAGCTCTTCGAGCCGCTCACGCCGACGGTGCCGGTCTTTGACGGCAATGTCGAGCACGGCGCCGATATTGTCCTCGACGCTGAGGCCACGAAAGATCGACATTTCCTGCGGCAGATAGCCTATGCCCAGCCGCGCGCGGCGATACATCGGCAGAAAAGTCGCGTCGCGCCCATCGATCAGCACCTGCCCGCCTTCAGGATTGACCAGCCCGGCAATCGCGTAAAAGGACGTTGTCTTGCCGCTGCCATTGGGGCCCAGCAGCGCCACCACCTCGCCACGGTCCAGCGTCATCGACACGTCGCGGATGACCACCCGTTTGGCATAGCTTTTGCGTAGATGCGACACCCGCAGCCCGCTGCTGCCGGATGTGACTTTCAGGTCGGGCGAGGCCATCAGTTGTCGCCGCCCTGCTGTTGCAGGATGGTGCGCACCCGGCCGGTCATCTGCGCGGTGCCGTCTTCGAGGTTCACCACCATCCGGTCCGAGGTGATGGCATTCGGCCCCTGGGTCAGCAGCACATTGCCCGACATCACCACCGTGCCGGAGTCGATGTTGTAATCGGCGCGTTCCGCCTCAGCCGCCTCTTCACCGCTGACCAGCGTGACACCGCCGGTTGCCTCCATCCGCTGAATGCGCCCCGCCTCTTCGGCGTAGACCACCAGCACGCGGGGGGCGGCGAGACGCATATCGCCCTGGCCGATCACCACATTGCCGGAGTAAAGCGCCGTTCCGTCCGATTGGTTGACCGACAGGGAATTGGCGCTGACCTCAACCGGGGCGGAGGTGTCCTGCTGCATCGTGCCAAAGGCCACTTGGGCCCCTTGCGCCTGTGCCAGACCGGCGGTCAGGGCAAAGGCAAATGCAAATGGAATAAGACGAAACATCCGTCAGCGCTCACTTTGTTTGGGATCGTATATCAGGTTTACACCCTCGGTGAACAGGATTTGCACATCGTCAGTTTCGCCGATCGGGGTGATGCGCATTTTGCCGGCGGTCAGCGTCCCGGCCGGGCCGCGGGCCGAAACCGGGCCGGCGCTTTCCGCCTCGACCCGGTCGAGCGCGGCAGTCAGCGATTGGGTTTCCATCACATAGCCCGTGCTGCTTTCGATCCGCACGGCCCCGTCCAGCCGCACAGTCTGGTCCGGGTTGCTGAGCAAGGCGGCGTTCGACGTCATGCCGATCTGACTGCCATCGGTCAGTACGATCCTTGCCTCGACATTGTCGGCCTCGACCTCGTCCCCCAAGGGGCGAGCCGAGCCGGCGGTCAGGGACAGCACTTCGCCATTGTCTGTCGTGCCGGCGTAATACGGGCTGCCGACCTGTTCACTTGCGGTCTGCCCTTCGGACAGCGCCACAGCAAAGGGCACGTCCTCCAGCGGTTCGCGGTCACGCGACAACAGAAACAGGGTCGACAGCAGGCCCAGGGCAACGATCGGCAAGACAATCTTGAGCCACGCGATTGTCTGCGAATAAAGACCCTCGGCGCGTCCCATGGTTATGCGCCGCTCCGGTCAGGCATGCGCAAAGATGTCGGTGTCGGGCCAACCGGCCAGATCAAGCTTGGCCCGCACCGGCAGGAAATCGAAGCAGGCCTGCGCCAGTTCCATCCGGTCTTCGCGGTCCAGCATGGCGTTTAACGCGTCGCGCAGACGGTGCAGATAGAGCACGTCCGACGCGGCGTAATCCAACTGCGCCGCCGACAGCGCTGCGGCACCCCAATCGCTGGATTGCTGCTGTTTCGAGATATCGACACCCAAAAGCTCGGATGTCAGCACCTTGAGCCCGTGCTTGTCGGTATAGGTGCGCACCAAACGGCTGGCGATCTTGGTGCAATAGACGGGGGCCGCCAGCGCGCCAAAGGCATGATACATCGCCGCGATATCGAAGCGGCCAAAGTGAAAAAGCTTCAGCACCGCCGGGTCCTGCAGAAGGCGCGTCAGGTTTGGCGCCTCGGTTTGGCCTTTCTCGATCTGCACCAGATGCGCATCGCCATCGCCTGCCGAGAGCTGCACCACACAGAGCCGGTCGCGATGCGGGTGCAACCCCATGGTTTCGCAATCGATGGCGACCATGGGCCCCAGGTCCAGATCATCAGGCAAATCGCGGGCGTGCAGGTGGTTGGTCACATCGGCGCCTTTCGCAGCAGCGTAAATCGCGCAGCACATATCGGGGATGGCCTGCCCTTTCAACTCTGCGCGGCGGCAAGCGCCACAATTCGCCGACAGACGGACCGGAATAAGGCGTGATTCTGGCCAAATGTGGCGGAAATTCGGCAGGCCTGCGTCGTGATTCGGGCAGGGGCCTTCACTCGGTCAGGGCGCTTGTAACAATTCGTGAGCGCGCGCGTTCACGTTCTACGTGTCGTTTTCCGCAAGTGATCGGTGGCCGAGCCACGCCGGATTTTGCGCCAAAACGAGGGGGGCGGCGGGACGGAACCGCGCGGTGATCGGTTTGGACCCCGCCATAACCCGCAGTTCGATTGTTTCTTTGCGGGCGTTTGAATTCGGGCAATCAGACCGCTTCAAGGGGAAATTTGACGCGCACACTGCGAGGCTGACACAATTCCGGTCATGATTGTCGCAGGTGGGGAAACAATCCGGACCGAGCGATCCAGGGCATTGTTTCCGCTCCCTGTCCAGTGATTCCGCGTCTGAATTGGCTAGGGCACAGGCAAGCGCAGATCATGCTGCAACCGCAGAAAGAGAGACGTCCTCAAGCGGCCACACTTACCGTAGCGTCACAAAAAGGTTCACGTAAGATACCTGAATTTAGCGCTTTTCAATCCTGGGTTGCTAGTCAATCCATTTGTTGACGCATGAGTATCAGACGGGGCATAAATGTGCTGTCGAGCCACAAGAACACAATTTGGACCGATTTTGTACATCTTGGCACTGGGGGGTTGGTGCTGCCACTTGGGAGTAAACCGTAAGTCTGCTGAGACCTGCTCGGGCATAGCGTGACACGTTATTGACGCCAAATCGCGTCGCCAAACCCGTTTGGCGATGACAGTCGAAATGTGCCTGCCGTCCGGCCCTCCAGCTTTCGCGCTTCCAGTCATGCTTGCCTCGGGGAGGTCAAAATGACACTGCATCTACGCCAGCCGCTGCCGTCGGCCGAGTTTGAAAAGATCATCGATGACGCGCTGTTCGCAGCGCCGCGCAGCACGGTCTATATCGACCAGCTCAAGCGCGTGTTCGACGTGGCGGTGATCCTGATCTGCGCGCTGCCGGTTCTGATGATCCTCTTGGTGCTGAGCGCGATCATCATGCTGGACGGCAAATCGCCGATCTATGTGCAGCCACGCGTGGGCCGCAATGGCCGAGTCTTTCACATGTGGAAGCTGCGCAGCATGGTGCCCAACGCCGACAAGATGCTTGAGACGTATCTGGCCCAGCATGCTGCGGCGCGCGCCGAATGGGACCATACCCAAAAGCTGCGCAAAGACCCACGGATCACCTGGATTGGCGGCATCATCCGCAAATCGTCGCTGGATGAGCTGCCGCAGCTCTGGAACGTGCTGCGCGGGGACATGTCGCTGGTGGGGCCGCGCCCGATGATGGTGGACCAGCAAAAGCTTTATCCCGGCACCGCCTATTATGCCCTGCGCCCCGGCATCACCGGCTTCTGGCAGACCTCGGTGCGCAATGAATCGAGCTTTGCCGAACGCGCCGGGTTTGACACCGATTACCTGCGCAAGCTGTCCTTTGGCACCGATCTGGCCGTGCTGCTGCGTACCGTGAAGGTGGTGATGCACGGCACCGGCTGCTGATTTAGCCCACCGTCGCAATCATACATTGCCGGCCGTCCGGCCCCCGCACCCACATATCAGGGCCGTTGCGGCAGAGAGTGGCCGTCTCAAAATGCATCAGCGGCGCCGTCGCGCGAAAGCTAAAGCTGCGTAATGGCCCTTCGCGCGCGGCCATCAGCATCAGCAGCTGCGCCAAAAGCGGGCCATGCACCACAAGCCCGCCATAGCCTTCGACATCGCGGGCATAGTCCAGATCATAGTGAATGCGGTGGCCGTTGAAGGTCAGCGCGGAATAGCGAAACAAGAGTGTGCTGTCGAAGCTTTGGTCTTCGCGTGTCACCTCATCGGTACGTGCTGTGGGTGGCTTCGGCGCTGGTGCTGACGGGTCCGGGTCTTCGCGATAGACGAGGTCCTGGCGTTCAGTCACGCAGAGCTGGCCTGCTTGCCAGATCTCATGCCGCAGCGTGACAAAGCCCAGCGGCCCGCTGCGCCCCTGCTTGCGCTGCACCTCATCCACGAAACTGCGCTTTTCAGCCGGGTCGCCCGCCCGCAGCGGCGCCTCGAAATGCAAAGCTCCGCCTGCCCACATCCGGCGCGGCAGGCCAAGGTCCGGGATCAGCCCGCCGACCTTCGGGTGCCCGTCGCGCCCCAAAGCACCGGGCGGGCGCGGATCCCAGAAATAGAGCTGGTGAAAGAACGGCGGCAGCGCGTCCCGAGGCCCCAAATCAGCGTTCAGTCCCAGAGCAACCAGCAAAGCCTGCGCCCGCGCCGGGTCGAGCATATCGGTTTGACGGGTGCGATTGGTGTCGGCATCCTGCATGGCAGCTCCCCCTTGTGCCACCAAAGGTATCCCAACCATGCCCCCGTCCGTCCAGTCGCTTGATCACCTTGTGCTGACGGTGCGTGATCTGGAGGCGACGTTGGGCTTTTACACGGATGTCTTGGGCATGGCGGCCAGCCAATTCACCCCGGCCGACGGCTCCACCCGCTTTGCGCTGCAATTCGGCGCGCAAAAGATCAACCTGCACCTGGCTGGCCAGGAGTTTGAGCCCAAGGCGCAATACCCCGCCCCCGGCACCGCCGATCTGTGTTTCCTAAGCGATACGCCGCTTCAGACCTGGCAGGTGCATCTGACCGCACAGGGTATCGCAATCGAAGAAGGCCCGGTGCCCAGAACCGGCGCCACCGGGCCGATCTTGTCGATTTACCTGCGCGATCCCGATGGCAACCTGCTCGAGATTTCCAACCGCGCCTGAACCGGCTCAGGCACGGTTGGACTCGGCCACGCGGCGCAAGTCATCCATCAGCTCTTGCAGCAGCTTGGCACCGAATTCATTGGTCAAACGGCCATCTGCGTCCCACTGATCCCCGGTCTGCGCGATCATCACCTCCGGTCCCGGCAGCACATGCGGGCGGAACGGGTTGAGGCAGAGCCGCGCCATGTTCTGCGCCCGCTCACCCCCCGCACGCCCCGCCGCGGCAGACATTATCGCCACGGGCTTGCCCCGCCACGGGCCACCGCCCGTCCGGCTGATCCAATCCAAAGCGTTCTTCAGCGCGCCCGAGATGCCCTTGTTGTATTCCGGCGTGACCACGATCACCGCATCCGCCGCCTTGATTTGGTCAGAGAGCAGCTGCACCTCGGCCGGAATACCGTCGCTGTCCTGAATATCCTCGTCAAACAGCGGGAACCGGATATCAGCATCGATAAAGGTCGCCGGCGCAAAGCGGCGCGCGGCCTCTTGCATCAACAGCCGGTTGGTCGAATTCGCGCGCAGCGATCCGCAGATACCCACAAGCGTCAGGTCAGTCATCTGGTACTCCGAAATTGAGGTCCCGTCAGACGATAAGACGCAAAAGCGCCGCGGCAAGCCGCGGCGCCTGAAAGGTGCAAACTTTGGCCCGGATCAGGCCGTCGGCAGAATGACGATCTCCACCCGACGGTTCTGCGACCGGCCTTCCGGCGTCAGGTTCGAGGCAACGGGCTGCGCCTCACCCCGGCCAAAGGCCACGATGCGCGACGGCGGCACCCCTTCGGCCCGCAGCACCGATGCCACGCTTTCGGCCCGGCGGGTCGACAGGTTCTGGTTGTAGTTCGCATCACCCACATTGTCGGTATGGCCGATCACCTGCACGGTGGTGTTGGGATAGGCCAGCAGGCTCTGCCCCACCGCGCGGATATCGGCCTGCAGATCGGGCCGCAGGGTCGCGCTGTCGGTGGCAAAGAGGATGTCCTGCGGCATCGTCACAATCAGCCGGTCGCCGGTATTGCGGATCACCACGCGGTTGCCCAGCGACTGGCGCAGCTCAGCCTCTTGCTTGTCGAGCTGGTTGCCGATCGCGGCCCCGGCCGCGGCCCCAACCAGGGCACCCGCCACTGTCGCGCGGTTCCGCTCGCCCCGGTCACTGCCACCGGCGAGACGGCCGGTGATCGCGCCAAGGCCGGCGCCGATCAGCGCGCCCTGCTTGGCCTGCCGGTTCGGATCATTCTCATCGAACATCGGACCCGTCGTACAGGCGCCCAAGGCAATGACAGCGGCAAAGGAAAGGATAAGGGGTTTACGAGCCCGGATCATGATAAGCCTCATTTCTAAAACACCCGGTCGACCGGGTTCATTGGGTTATATCCACAACATGCGCGCCGCCAAAGCATCTGTCACGGGGAAATCGGCAAACCTTCGCCCATAAGCGTCACGCTTCTTTGCGCGCCGCCTCCCAGGCCAGAATCGCCCGTTTCACCGGCAGGCCCCAATGATAGCCGCCCAGGCCACCCGACTTGCGCAAGGCACGGTGGCAGGGGATCAGGTAAGACACTGGGTTGCGCCCCACTGCTGTGCCCACTGCACGCACCGCCTTGGGGGTGCCGATATGCTGGGCGATTTCGGAATAGGTGGTGACATGGCCGCTGGGTACCTGCATCAGCGCCTCCCACACCTTGATCTGAAACGGTGCCCCAATCAGGTAAAGCGGCACCTCGCCTTGGGTGGCACCAAAGGCCGCCTGCACCCAGTCGCGCAGGCGCTCGGGCGCCTCAACAAAGCGGGCTTTGGGCCAGCGGCTGGTGAGATCCTGCATCGCCTCATCCTCGGTCATTTCCGAGGAAAACCCGATGCCGCAAATCCCCTTGTCGGTGCCCATGACCAGCGCCGGGCCGAACGGGCTGTCAAACCAGCCCCAATAAATCTCGAGGCCCTCGCCGGCGCGCGCGTAATCCCCCGGGCTCATCGCCTCCCACCGCAGAAAGAGATCGTGCAGCCGCCCACTGCCCGAAAGCCCCGTGGCATGGGCGGTGTCCAGCGTGGTGAAGCGATCCGCCAGCAGGGCCTTGGCATGACCCAACGTAAGATACTGCTGATACCGCTTCGGAGACACCCCCGCCCATTGCGTGAAAAGCCGCTGAAAATGCGCCGGGCTCATGTCCATCTCAGCCGCAAGTGCCGGCAAAGACGCCTGCGGCCCCAAGCGATCAATCACTTCGATCGCCCGCCGCATGACGTTGAAATGATACCCCTGCTCCGGCAACTGAACATTCATGACGAACCCTCCATTTGCCCAATACCCTACCGCCGCACCCCCTCAAACTCGACCCGTTTCATGCGGCATCGACAGAGTGCTCCTAAACCCGCTGCAGCGTCTTCTTCTACGGCGCGATGCTCAAACGTCCGCTACGCATATCGAACCGGCTGAACGCCCGCGTCGAATACAATCCGCCGTCGTCGAAAGACCGAACCCTCGACGATTTCGGGGCGGCTGATCCTGTCCATTCGAAAATGCCGGACGTCCTCGCGGCTTGGGTCCCATGCAACCAGGTACCAAAGCGGGGGTAAGATCAGCATGGCTTGCGGTTCGACGTGGCGCTTGGACTTGGCGCCCTTCGCGTCGGTGTAGTCGAACGTCAGGTGTAGTCGTTCGAGAAACGCTCGCTCAAAAGCTGGGAGCAGATGACCATCGATCTCGCCGACATTGGAGACATTGACTTGCGGGGCCAGTGGCCCGATGTAGAGGCTGTCCAGTAGCCGACGGAGGTCTCGCAGTTTGTCGGGTGGCAAAGCCTTCTCGATCTTGGCGAGCGCGCTATCGGCGAGGCCCGCGAAGGGGAGCGTTCCTGCGGCGCGCATGCTTGATATGCCAATGATCACGGCAAAGACTTCTGGAACCGACAATCGGGCCGTCGTCTGCACCGAGCTTGGATCGAGATAAAGACCACCGCCACGGCCCTGTTCGGCGATGATCACATAGCCCTCGTCACGCAGAGCAGAGAGATCGCGCAGGATTGTGCTGCGTGATGCCCCAACCTCGTCACTCAAGGTTTCGATCGTGGTCGCTTCGCTGCGGCGAAGGCTTCGGACGATGGCGTCTTGTCGGGATCGGCTTTTCATTCTCTTACACTAGCAAAGAAAGGTATCAAATTTTGATACCTTTTAAGGCTAGGACGGTGTCAACGCAACCAAGCCGGAGATTTCGATATGCACACGATCACCAACTTCCCCTCACCCACCCTCATCGCGCTGAACGGCATCGAACTCGAGGTTTATGAGGCCGGGCAGGAGAACAGGGGAAACCCGATTGTGCTATGTCATGGATGGCCCGAGCACGCTTATTCCTGGCGTCACCAGATGCCGGCCCTTGCTGCGGCGGGGTACCACGTCATCGTTCTCAACCAGCGTGGCTACGGCAACTCCTCGCGCCCCGAGGATGTGACCCAATACGACATCGCGCATCTGACCGGTGATCTTGCCGCGCTTCTGGATCACTACGGCTACGACGACGCGGTCTTCGTTGGCCATGACTGGGGCGCAAACATCGTTTGGAGCTTGGCACTCCTGCATCCAACCCGCGTGAAGAAAATCATCAACCTCGCGCTGCCTTATCAGGCGCGGACGCCGATGCCGTGGATCGCGTTTATGGAAGCCGTGTTTGGCGCGGAGAATTACTTTGTCCATTTCAACCGCAAGCCCGGTGTTGCTGACGCAATCCTGGACGAAAACACCAGACCGTTTCTACGCAACCTTTTCCGCAAGAACCTGCCGGTGCTGCCGCCCGAGCCAGGCATGATGATGATCAACCTCGCGCAGGCTGAAAAGCCTCTGGGTGACCCTGTAATGAGTGATGAGGAGCTGGGTGTCTTCGTGACCTCTTTCGAAGAAACCGGCTTCACCGGGAGCATCAACTGGTACCGGAACATGGACCGAAATTGGCACCTTCTGGCGGATGTCGATCCAATCGTTCGGCAGCCTGCGCTGATGATCTACGGGATGCAGGACTTGATCCCGCCGTCAGAGAACCTCGCAGACTTTGTTCCCCATGTGGACGTGGTCAGCCTCGATTGCGGCCACTGGATTCAGCAGGAAAAGCCAGAAGAAACCACGGAAGCGATCCTTGGGTGGCTTGCACTGGCCGACTCGTTTCGTTGTGCGGAGGCCGTTCCAAAGAACAGTTATTTGCGCGTTTGAGAGTGACAATCTGAAATGCAATAGAAATCGATTTTCTTGCATTTTGGTCGGAGTGAGAGGATTCGAACCTCCGGCCCCTGCCTCCCGAAGACAGTGCTCTACCAGGCTGAGCTACACTCCGACCGTGCCGGGCGGGATAGCGGAGGGGGGCGGGTTTGGCAAGGCTCAATCGGACGCAGGTGGAGGCGCGTTGCGGCGGCGTAGAAAGAGGCTCGCGCGGGGGACGGTGCCGGTCTCGAACCGTGTGCGGGAGCGCAGGACCGGGGTGTTTTCCGACGCGGTGCCGCCACCTTCGCGCAGAACGATATAGACGCCGCTGACAATGATGATCCCGGCGCCGGCGATGGTCCAGGTATCGGGGAACTCACCAAACAGCAGCGCGCCGTAGACCGTCGCCCAGAGGATCTGCGAGTATTGCATTGGGGCGACGATCACCGCCTCACCCGCCTTGTAGGCCGAGATGATCAAGCGGGAGGCTGCGAACGCCATGGCCGACATCAGCGCGATGGCGCCAAGATGGGTCAGCGGCATCGGCACGTAGACAAAAGGCAAGAGCACCGACATCACCAGGAAGTTAGCCAGCATCGGGTAGAGCAGCAGCACGACGGGGCGTTCGTCCTGTCCAATCTTGCGTACAATGATCGAGGCGAGCGCACCGCCGACGGCCGCGATCAGCGCTGCCAGATGGCCCAGCCCCAGCTCGGTCCCGCCGCCAGGGCGCAGCACCACCAACACGCCGCAAAGCCCGACGATCACCGCCGCCCAGCGCCGCAGCCGCACGCGTTCGCCAAGGATCGGGATGGCGAGGATGGTGATGATCAGCGGGGCGGCAAAGAGGATGGCGTAGGTCTGCGCCAGCGGCAGCACGGAAAAGGCATAAAACGCAGAGCCCCCGGTCATCACCGCAGCCAGCGTGCGCAAGGCGGTCCACCAGGGATGGACCGGGCGCAGGTGCCCCGGCCGGGCATCGCCGATCAGCATCAGGGTAACCAGCGGAAAGGCGAAAACAACACTGAAAAAGATGATCTGGAACGGGCTGTAGGTCGCCCCCAGTGTTTTGACGATCACGTCATGTGTCGAGAAGATACCAAAGGCGAGCAGCGCCAGAAGGGCGCCTTTTGCGTTGGGTCCCATGGGTATGCCTGTTACCGCTATCACGTGGGGTGATAGGCGCTGTGCGCAGCGCTGACAAGGCTTGGGTCAGGTCACGATGCCGCGGCGATATCGGCCCAAAGCGGCAGGTGGTCTGAGGCGCGTTTGGCGAGGCGCGTCTCACCGACGCCGGCGTTTTGCAGCGCCAGTTCGGTCGAGGTGGCGATCCGGTCAAGCGGGGCAACCGGCCAGCGGGCATGGTACGAGGCGCTGGGGGAATGCACGTCGAACGCACCGTCCAACGGCTCCATCCCGCGGTTCAGCGACCATTCATTGAAATCACCGGCAATCGCGGTGGGCTTTTCCGGCAGCGCCTTGAGGGCCGTCCGAATGGCAAACATCTGCCGCCGCCTGTCGCGACGCCTCAGGCCCAGATGCACCGCCACAAGCCGCAACGCCTCTGGACCACGCCACAGATCGATGCGCAAGGCTCCGCGCGGCTCCAACCCCGGCAAATCCAGCGGCGCGATCTCTTCGGCCTCGATCCCCGGGGCCAACAGCACCGCGTTGCCGTGCCAACCGAGGCTGACATCGTTGTGGCGCATCGGCACGGCCCTCAGCCCGGTGCGCATCTCGATCCGCTCGGGGTCCAGTGCAGAGCGACGGGCCCCCAGACGCAGATCGGCCTCTTGCAGGGCCACCACGTCGGCACCCAAACCCGCCACAACCTCGAGCACGCGGTCCGGGTCGCGGCGCCGGTCGGTGCCGACACATTTGCGGATATTGTAGCTGGCGAGCCGCAAGGGGCTGTGGGCGGGGATCTCCTTCATACCTGTAATATGGGGATACAGACGCGTTCTGCCAATCACCCGAGGCAAGTTGCGCGACCCAGCCGGTGTGCTTACCTGTTCAGCATGTGGAATTATGCCAAACGCAACTGGCCCGTCACGGCGATCTGGGGCTTTTTGACGATTGAGCTGATGGTCGCGCTGTTCACGCGCACCTACCCCACGGCTTTCGTGGCGTTGGCGACGCTGGGGCTGTCGATGCTGCCCGCGGTACTGGCCTCGAGGTTGGACATTCAGCTGCCGGTCAGCTTTCTGGTTGCCGCGGTCGCGTTCATCTTTGCCACGATCTATCTGGGCGAACAGGGCGATTTCTATGAACGCTACTGGTGGTGGGATACTTTGCTGCATGGCGGGTCAGCCATGGGCTTTGGCCTGATCGGTTTTCTGCTGATCTTCATGATGTTCGAGGGCGACCGTTATGCCGCGCCGCCCATTGCCGTCAGCCTTCTGTCGTTCTGCCTGGCCGTCAGCATCGGGGTGGTGTGGGAAATCTTTGAGTTCGGCATGGACCAGCTGTTCGGCCTCAACATGCAGAAATCCGGGCTGGTCGACACGATGACCGACTTCATTGTCAACTGCGTCGGGGCCGCCTTAGGGGCGACGATGGGGTTTCTATACCTCAAGGGCCGCCAATTGGGCGGCCCCGTGGCCTCGATCGAGGAGTTTGTGCGGCTGAACAAACGGTTCTTCCGCAAGGCGCGCAACCTGCGCGAAAAGCGTTAGAGCGAGGCGTCGAGCGCCGCCAGAACCGCATCGCCCATTTCGCTGGTCGAAACCGGATCGACGCCCTCTTCGCCCAACAGATCCGCGGTGCGCACACCGTCGGCCAGCACCTTTTCCACGGCCTGTTCCAACCGGTCCGCTTCGGCCCCCTGGTCAAAGGAATAGCGCAGCGCCATGGCAAAGCTGAGGATGCAGGCGATCGGGTTGGCTTTGCCCTGGCCCGCGATATCTGGGGCCGAGCCGTGCACAGGCTCATAGAGCGCCTTGGGCCTACCATTGGCCATCGGCGCACCCAGGCTGGCCGAGGGCAGCATGCCCAGCGACCCGGTCAGCATCGCGGCGGCATCGGACAAGAGATCGCCAAAAAGGTTGTCTGTGACGATCACGTCGAACTGCTTGGGCCAGCGGCAAAGCTGCATAGCGCCCGCATCGGCATACATGTGGCTGAGCTCCACATCCGGGTAATCCTCGTCATGCACCTTCTGCACAACCTCGCGCCAGAGGATGCCCGATTCCATCACATTGGCCTTTTCCATCGAACAGACCTTGTTGCCGCGCTTGCGGGCCAGCTCAAAGGCCGACCGCGCCACCCGGTCGATTTCGGATTCGGTGTAGCGCTGGGTGTTGATGCCGACGCGCTCATTGCCTTCTTCGATGATCCCGCGCGGCTCGCCAAAATAGATGCCCGAGGTCAGCTCGCGCACGATCATGATGTCGAGCCCGGCCACCACGTCCTTTTTCAGTGACGAAAAATCGGCCAGAGCGTCAAAGCACTGCGCCGGGCGCAGGTTGGCGAAGAGGTCCATTTCCTTGCGCAAACGCAGAAGCCCGCGTTCGGGCTTCACGCTGAAATCCAGATCGTCGTATTTCGGCCCGCCCACGGCGCCCAGCAGCACGGCGTCCACCTCTTGCGCCTTGGCCATCGTGTCATCATGCAGCGGCGTGCCATGCGCGTCATAGGCGGCGCCGCCGACCAGATCCTCGGAAACGTCGAAAACCATGCCACGCTTTTCGCCATACCAGTCGATGATGCGGCGCACTTCGGCCATGACTTCGGGGCCGATCCCGTCACCGGGCAGGATAAGAAGCGAGGGGTTGGTCATCAGGACTGTCCTTTCAGGCATGCGTTGCGTTTGCGGGTAGCGAAGCGCGCGCCAATGGTCAAGAAAGGTAGGGGGCCAATCCGTCGGCCAGCGCGTCCCAGACCCGCCGGATTCGCGGCGTGCTGCGCACCGCCTCATGCGCGGCGAGCCAGACTGGCAGCGGCGGCAGGGGCACCTCTGGGAACAACCGTTCGACCAGCGGATCGGCGTCCCCCATGCAGGTCTGCGCAAAGCCGATGCCACAGCCGGCGCGCACCAGTTCCCAATAAACCGCGTGGTGATCGCAACGCGTGGCAAACCATTCGCGCTGCGCATCCACGCCCATTTCACGCATGCCGCGCAGGATCAGATCGGACCGGTCGTACCCCACCAAGTCCATGTCATAGATATCGCGGATCGCTTTTGGACGCCCGGCGCGGTCGAGATAGGATTTGGCGGCGTAGATGCCCAGCGCCAAATCGCCCAGATGACGCGTGACGATATCCAGCTGTTCCGTCCTGTACATGCGCACGGCGATATCCGCCTCACGATAGAGCAGGTTTTCGGACTGGTCCGAGGGCACCAGGTCGATGCTGATATCGGGCTCTTCGTGCCGCAGGCGCGCCAGGATCGGTGGCAGATGGTGGTGCGCGGTAAACACGCTCGCCGTGATCCGCACCGGCCCGCTCAGCTTGTTCGACCGCCCCGCCGCGCTGAGGCTAAGCGCGCGCAGACCGTCGGCCATCTGCCGAGCATGCGGCAGCAGGGCGCGCCCCGCCTCGGTCAGTTGCAACCCGCGCGGCTGGCGGTGAAACAGGGTCACATCCAGCTGCGCTTCGATCTGGCGGATCTGGCGACCCACCGTAGGCTGGCTGATCCCCAGCGCCCGCGCGGCTTGTGACAATGACCCGCTATCGGCCACGGCCAAAAAGACCTGCACCAGCGACCAGTCAAGCTTTGCAGCGTTCGCATCCATTCATTCATGAATACCTAATCTGCAAAATCTGGCAATTCCCAAATTCTGGCGCATGGATCACCTTGGGTGCAGAACCTCACAGGAGCATCGCATGACAGGCAAAGCACTTATCCTCGGCGGGACGGGCCGCTTTGGGCGGCACATGGCCGAGGCGTTTTGGAACGCGGGCTGGCGCGTCGCGCTTTTTGATCGCGCCGCGGGTGATCTGCTACGCGCGGCACAAGGCGCGGACGTGATCGTGAATGGCTGGAACCCGGCCTATCCCGACTGGGCGGCGCAGCTGCCCGGGCTGACCGACCAGGTGATCGCCGCAGCACAAGGATCGGGCGCGACGGTGCTGATGCCGGGCAATGTCTATGTCTACGGCGCGCAGTCGGAACCGGGTTTTGGCCCCGACACGCCGCACCGCGCCACCAACCCGCTGGGCCGGCTGCGGATCGAGACAGAGGCGCAACTGAGGGCCTCGGGTGTGCCGGTGATCCTGCTGCGCGCAGGGGATTTCCTCGATACCGAGGCGTCTGGCAATTGGTTTGACCGGATCATGGCCCCGTCGCTGACAAAAGGCGTGCTGACCTATCCCGGCGATCCCGACGTCGATCACGCCTGGGCCTATCTGCCCGACTTGGCGCAGGCCGGTGTGCTGCTGGCGGAACGGCGCCAGAGCCTGCCGCGCTATGCCGAGATTTGCTTTCCCGGCTACACGCTCAGCGGTGCGCAGTTGGCTGCCCTTTGCGCCGAGGCGCTACAGCGTCCCGTGCAGGTCAAACGCATGAACTGGCTGCCGCTGCAATTCGCCCGGCCGTTCTGGCCGATGGCCAAGCATCTCTTGGAGATGCGCTATCTCTGGACCACGCCGCACCACATCCCGGATCAGCCGTTCAGCGCGCTTCTGCCAGAGTTTCGGCCGACCCCGCCGGCTGAGGCGCTGGCGCAGGCACTTGCGCCTGTTCTTCAGACCGCCCCTCGTCCAAACTCATATTCACCCAAAGCAGACGATGCCGGCCGGTCTGCTCTTCCGGCGACATGACGTCTGCGCCGGTCACCGTCAAATCCACAGACGGCAGGACATAGCTGATCCGCATGTCCCCCACGCTGCGGAAACGGGCGGTTGGCCGGGCGCTCAGCGGGTCTTGCAGGCGCGGATGGGCAAGGACCTCCGCCGCGGCAGCGCGCAGCCCGTCGCCGCGGCGGAGGTCCTTGCCCATCCGCGCCTGCAAGACCCGCTGAGCGCCCGGCCAACCGCCCGTTTCCGCAGCGTGGGGGACATGCGGATCAGCTATGTCCTGCCGTCTGTGG
>JASJCC010000186.1 GCA_030066175.1 Paracoccaceae bacterium
ACGCCCTGTTCGTATTCCGGGCGGTCGCGGTCAGCGGGCAGGATCGGGCGGCGGCAGGCGTGGCAGAGCAGGTGTGGTCCTTCGACCAGACCGTGGCCGACGGACACCCGGCCATCGAAGACAAAGCAATCCCCCTGCCAGGTGCTTTGGTCCTGCGGCACCTCTTCGAGGTATTTCAGGATGCCGCCCTTGAGGTGGTAGACGTTCTCGACGCCTTGGCCAATGAGGTAGTTGGTGGATTTTTCGCAGCGGATGCCGCCGGTGCAGAACATCGCGATGCGTTTGTTGTGAAAGCGGTGTTTGTTGGCCTGCCACCAGGCCGGGAAGTCGCGAAAGCTGGCGGTGTGCGGGTTCACCGCGCCATCGAAGGTGCCGATGGCGACCTCGTAATCGTTGCGGGTGTCGATCACGGCGACATCGGGGCTATGGATCAGGGCGTTCCAGTCGGCAGGGGCGACGTAGTGGCCGGTGCCCGCACGCGGATCGACATCGGGCTGGCCCATGGTGACAATCTCGCGCTTGAGCCGGACCTTGAGGCGGGCAAAGGGGCGGTCGGTGGCGGTGGAGAGCTTGTACTCGAGATCGGCGCAGCCGGGCAGGGTGCGGAGATGGGTGATCAGCAGGTCGATCCCGGCGCGCGGCCCGGCGACGGTGCCGTTGATGCCTTCGCCGGCCAGAAGAAGCGTGCCGGTGATCGCCTGCGCGCTGCAGAGATCGAGCAGCGGTTGGCGCAGGGCCGCCGGATCGTCGAACCGGGTGAAGTGATAAAGCGCGCAGACGGTGAACATGGCTGCGCAGATAGGCGGCGGACGGCGCGGGCGCAAGGGCGCGGGGTGTCGCAAGGCTTGACCGGTAGGGACGTGCAGGCCTAGGCAAGTAGGCGGCCAAAGGAGGATGCCATGCACGCGCTCATTGTGATCGATGTTCAGAATGATTTCTGCCCGGGGGGTGCCTTGGCCGTGGCCGGCGGGGATGAGATTGTGGCGCCGATCAATGCGCTGATGGGGGCGTTTGACGCGGTGGTGCTGACGCAGGATTGGCACCCTGCCAACCACGCGTCGTTTGCCAGCCAGCATGCGGAGAAGGCGCCTTTGGAGATGATCGAGATGCCGTATGGGCCGCAGGTGTTGTGGCCGGACCATTGCGTGCAAGGCTCGGACGGGGCGGCGTTTCATGCGGAGCTGGATGTGGACCGGGCCGATCTGATCATCCGCAAAGGCTTTCGCCGCGAGATCGACAGCTATTCGGCGTTTTTTGAGAATGATCACGCGACGCCAACAGGCCTGGAGGGCTACCTGCGCACCCGAGGGATCGACCGGCTGACCATGGTCGGGCTGGCGACGGATTTCTGCGTGAACTACTCGGCGGTCGATGCCGCCAAGCTGGGGTTCGCCGTGACCGTGCGGCAGGATTTGTGCCGGGCGATTGATTTGGACGGGTCACTGAAGGCAGCGCAGGAGGGGATGACCAAGGCCGGGGTGGACTTGGCATGACGGGTCAGCCCCGAGGGCGCGACCGTCAGGGCACGCCGGTCTTTGTCGACAAAGGCAATCGCGCTACGGCGCTGGAAACTGTCGATGTCCAGCAATCCGAAAGCTGGCTGCAGACCATCATCCACGATCACCCCGAGGTGCTGCCGATCCGCGAGATCGATCCGGGGTTTTCCGAGCTTGTCTCGGTCGCGCGCGAAGTGCGTGTGCCGTTCGAAGACGGCCGCAGCGGGTATATCGACAACTTTCTGGTCAGCGGGCGCGGGCAGATTGTGCTGGTCGAGGTCAAGCTGTGGCGCAACCCCGATGCGCGCCGTCAGGTGGTGGCCCAGGCGCTGGACTATGCGGCGGGGCTGTTCAACCTGAGCTATTCCGACCTCGATGCAGCGGTTCGGACAGCGAACAAAACGGACGTGCCGATCTATGACATGGTGGCGCGGGCGACCGAGGACGTGCTCGATGAGGCGAGCTTTGTCGATGCGGTGTCGCGCAATCTCTGGCAGGGGCGGGTGATGATCCTTGTGGCGGGCGATGGCATCCGGGAGCATGCCGAATCCATCGCCGACCTGCTGCAAGGCCATGCCGGCCATCGTTTTGCCTTTGCCATGGTGGAGATGAAGCCGTTTGTCCTGCCGGGCGCGGGTCACGTTGTCGTGCCGCGTATTCTGTTGAAGACCAAGCTGGTGGAGCGTGGGGTTGTTCGCCTGGAACATGCGGGGGAGCATGTCAGGCTGGCTGTCGACCCACCTGCGACCGACGCGACAGCGCAGCCTTCCGGTGGGCGCACGATCAGCGAAGATGCGTTTTTCGAAGCGATCGAAGCGGAACGCCCGGGCATGGCGAAACACCTTGAGGATTTTCTGAAAGAGGTGGCCAAATTGGGCGTCTATCCGGAAATGCTGCGGACGTTGAATTTGAAGGTTCCGGTGCAGGACAGTCGCGACCTGAACCTCGGATACATCAAAACAAACCTTATCGTGGAATTCGGGCCATCGACCTGGTTTCGCAGACAGGATGTCGGCGCGCGCTATTGCAAGGCCGTGGCGGAGATCATCGGTGGAACGGTGCAGGCGACCCGCGACTACCAAGACGTCAAAGAGTATGGTGTTCGCCAGGCCGACGGCACGTCGATGCCGCGCTTGTGGCAGCTCTTGCCGGAGCATGCGGACGCCTGGCTTGACGCCATCGCGGAATATATCAAAGCTGTGGATTTGCCCGATACCTGATCGAAAGCAGCGAAATGGTCGACATCGCAACCCGTGTCTGGAACCACAAGTGGAAGATCGACCCGATTGTGCGGTCGCTCATCGACACGGATTTCTACAAGCTCTTGATGTGCCAGTCGGTGTTTCGCAACAAGCGCGACACGCAGGTGAGCTTTTCGCTGATCAACCGGTCGCAAGATGTGCCTTTGGCCAAGTTGATCGACGAGGGGGAGCTGCGCGAACAGCTGGATCACATCCGGTCGTTGTCGCTGCGGCGTGGGGAATCGACCTGGATGCGCGGCAATACGTTTTACGGCAAACGGCAGATGTTCCGGCCCGACTTTATGGACTGGTTCGAGAACCTCCGCCTGCCGCCCTATTACCTTGAGCGGGTGGGGGATCAATATGAGCTGACCTTTGAAGGCGCCTGGCCGGAGGTGATGCTGTGGGAAATCCCGGCGCTCGCGGTGCTGATGGAGCTGCGCGGACGGGCGGTGCTGAACGAAATGCGGCGGTTCGAGCTGCAGGTGCTTTATGCGCGCGCGATGACCAAGCTTTGGGAAAAGGTCGAACACCTGCGCAAAGTACCCGGGCTGCGGATCGCCGATTTCGGCACGCGGCGGCGGCACAGTTTCCTGTGGCAGGACTGGTGTGTGCAGGCGATGACCGAAGGGCTGGGGGAAAGCTTTGTCGGCACGTCGAACTGCCTGATCGCCAAGAACCGCGACATGGAGGCGATCGGCACAAACGCGCATGAGCTGCCGATGGTCTATGCGGCCTTGGCTAAGGATGACGCGGCGCTGGCGCAGGCACCGTATGAGGTTCTGGCCGATTGGCAGGTTGAGCATGACGGCAACCTGCGGATCATCTTGCCCGACACCTATGGCACCGAAGGGTTCCTGCAGCGTGCGCCCGATTGGCTGGCGGGTTGGACGGGGATAAGGATCGATTCAGGCGATCCGGCGGATGGGGCCGAGATCGCCATCGACTGGTGGCAAAGCCGGGGCGAAGACCCGCGCGACAAGCTGGTGATCTTTTCCGATGGACTGGACGAGGCCAAGATCCTCGAGCTTTACGCTCAGTTCAACGGTCGGGTGCGGGTGTCGTTCGGCTGGGGCACGCTGCTGACCAATGATTTCCGCGGGCTGACCGAGGATGACCGCTTGGCGCCTTTCAGCCTGGTCTGCAAGGCGATCAGCGCCAATGGTAAGCCAACTGTGAAACTGTCGGACAATCCCAACAAGGCGATGGGCCCAGAGGACGAAATCACGCGCTACAAACGCGTCTTTTCGGTTGGAAAGCAAACATCACAGCAAGTCATAGTCTAAGACCGATTATCGATGAGAAGTGAAACAAGCTGTACATTCACATAATAATTGTTCTTTCCAATACGTATCTTATCAAGCAGTCCTGCCTCGACAATCTGATCAAGATAGCGCCCAGCCGTTGGACGGCTTACACCGACTTCGTCCATGACGTATTCGATGCGCGTGTAAGGGTGTCGAAACAGGTTGTTGACAAGTTCATGGCTGTAGATCTTGGTTGTCTCACGCAGAACAGATTTGAACTCATCTATCAGACGGCGAATCTCGCCCACGACATCAAAGGTATGCCGCGCAGTGTTTTCTACTGCGCCCAGCATAAACAGCACCCACGGCTCCCAGTTGCCTTTGTCACGGGTTTCCTGAAGCAAGCGATAATACTCGTCCTTGTGCCTCACGATGAACCTGCTGATGTAGAGGATAGGGATATCCAATAGCTTCATCTTGCATAGATACAAAACATTGAGGATGCGCCCCAGCCGCCCATTTCCGTCTGGAAAGGGATGGATGCTTTCGAACTGATGGTGAATGATCGCCATCGCGACTAGCGGGTCGATGTCTTCAGGGAGGTCACAGTTGATGAAGCTTTCAAGAGCTTGCATGTGAGACTGGATATCGATGGCGGATTGCGGGGGGACAAAAACAATCTCACCGGTCCTCTCATTCTTGAGTACCGTGCCAGGCGTCGTACGAAATCCGCCGGTTGTGCTTTTTAGCGTCTGAAACATGCCGACGATGCAGTTGTTTGAGAGAACATGTTGCTTTTGAATCAGGTCTCTGAACCCATGGTTCAATGCCACACTGTAGAGCGCGACCTCCTTGGCCTCTGGCGTGGGATAAATGCGCCTCTGCGGATTGGTTTGGAAAAGCTGGTCCTGAGTTGTGACGATGTTCTCGATTTCTGAACTCGCCGCCGCTTCCTGCAAGGCAAGCGTCTCAATAAGCATGGCCTGGTTGGGAATGACTGCAGCCCGTCCGTTCAACTGCGCCAATGCACGATGAGCTTGTGCCAAGGATTTCAGAATAGGCTTGCTGTCCCACTCGAATTCCGGCGGAAGTAGTGGCAGTTGGTAGGTAGGCTCTGGAATGGCACCAGATACAGTTTTGGTTCTTTCCAGATCTGAACGCATGCGCACCCTCATGCTCAATAATCGCAGTTTTTGTTACATATAATTCGATCAGATTCAAGAACGCCATTTTTTGAATCCGTTAATCAAACAAACGGAAGCATAGCGCTTCGGTCGCATACTATTGTTCCAGAGGTAGTATGGCTTTCCTTAGCCAGAACGCTTCTATATGCAAGCCCAGCGAGGCAAAAGGATCGTTCATGAGCAAGATCGCACCACAACCCGGAATCATGGAGATCTCCCTTTACCAGGGCGGCAAAAGCCATGTGGAGGGTGTGGCGAATGTCATCAAGCTGAGTTCGAACGAGAACCCGTTTGGCTGCTCGCCCGCCGCGCAAGAGGCGGTGAAGCGGTCTGTGCACGAGTTGCATCGCTATCCGTCGACCGACCACGCCGCGCTGCGCAACGCGATTGCCGAGGTGCATGGGCTGAAGCCCGAGCGGATCATCTGCGGCGTCGGCAGTGACGAGGTGCTGGCTTTCCTGTGCCAGGCCTATGCTGGTCCGGGGGATGAGGTGATCCATACCGAACACGGCTTTGCGCTCTACCGCATTGGCGCCTTGGCGGCCGGGGCGACGCCGGTGGAGGTCAAGGAGCGTGAGCGTGTCACGGACGTCGATGCGATCCTTGAGGCCTGCAATGACAACACGCGCCTTGTCTTCATCGCCAACCCCAACAACCCGACCGGAACGATGATTGGCCTGGCGGAGATTGAACGGCTGGCTGAGGGGCTGCCGGACCAAGCGCTATTGGTGCTCGACGGGGCCTATGCGGAATATGTCGACGGCTATGATGGCGGTGCACGGCTGGTTGAAGCGCGGGACAACGTCTTTATGACGCGGACCTTTTCCAAACTCTACGGCCTCGGCGGGCTGCGCGTGGGTTGGGGTTATGGGCCGCAAGAGATCATCGATGTGCTGAACCGCGTGCGTGGGCCGTTTAACCTCTCGGGCACCGCGCTGGCTGCGGCGGAGGCCTCGATGCGCGACCAGGCCTTTGTGGAAAAGTGCCGCGAAGACAACACCCGCCTGCGCGCTTGGTTGGCCGAGGCTTTGGCCGAACATGGGGTGCCCTCGGATGCCTCCACCGCGAATTTTGTCCTCGCCCGTTTCGCCGACGCGGACGAGGCCGGGGCGTGTGACACATATCTGCAATCGCAGGGCCTGCTGGTGCGTCGGGTGACGGGGTACAAGCTGCCGAACGCGTTGCGGATCACCGTGGGGGATGAGGCCAGCTGCCGCCGGGTGGCGCATTGCATCGGCCAGTTCAAGGCGGGTGCGCGATGATCTATGAGCGCGTCGCTCTGATCGGCCTTGGCCTGATCGCGTCGTCGATGTTCTGGGCGATGCGGCGCGGCGATGTGGCGGGCCACGTGACCGGCTATGCCCGCTCGGCTGAGACCCGCGATACTGCGCGTCGGATCGGCCTCTGTGACACGGTCTGTGACGATCTGGTGGAAACGGTGAAAGACGCCGACCTGATCGTGCTTGCCGTACCGGTCGGTGCGATGGGCGCGGTGGCGGAGGCCATCGGACCACATCTGAAACCCGGCGCGACGGTGACGGATGTGGGCTCGGTTAAGCAAACGGTGATCGACACCGTTGGGCCGCACCTGCCGGCGGGCGTGCATTTTGTCGCCGCGCACCCGATGGCGGGGACCGAGCATTCCGGGCCCGAATCCGGCTTTGCCACGCTGTTTGACAACCGCTGGACCCTGATCGTGCCAACCGAGCAGAGCGACGGGGACTCCGTCACTCAGCTTGAGCGTTATTGGCACGCTTTGGGCGCCAATACCGAGCGGATGGACCCGGACCACCATGACCTCGTCTGCGCGGTGGTCAGCCATATCCCACACCTCATCGCCTACACAATGGTGGGGGTCGCGGACGACCTGCGCCGGGTCTCTGACAGCGAGGTGATCAAGTTCTCGGCCGCCGGGTTCCGTGATTTCACCCGAATCGCCGCCAGCGACCCGACCATGTGGCGCGACGTGTTCCTGACCAACAAGGACGCCACGATCGAGATGCTGGGCCGCTTTACCGAAGAGCTTTTTGCCCTGCAAAGAGCCATTCGAACCAGCGATGGTGAGCAGCTTCACGCCTATTTCACCCGTACACGGGCCATCCGACGTGGTATTTTGGAGGCAGGTCAGGATACTGATGCCCCAGATTTCGGTCGCGCAAAGGTGGAACGGTGAAACAGCTTCTTCTTGTTATGTGCGCGGCGCTCGCCCTGTCGGCCTGCGCCCGCGGGGAACGCGACGTCAGCCAAGAGGACCCGACAACGCTGCAACGGGTGGACGGGTTCCTGAAACGCGCCTTTGCCTCCAGCCGGACCGAAATGCCGCAACAGAGCTTGCCGGTCGGGGGTGGCCTGTGTGGCGATCCGATGATGGTGGGTGAGGTTGTCGGCGCTGTACCGGGTGAGAAAAACGGCTGCGGTATTGAGAACGCGATACGGCTGCGGTCGGTCGCGGGGGTGGCGCTGAGCCAACCGTCGCTGGTTGATTGCACCACCGCCAATGCGCTTCGCAGCTGGATTGAAACCGGGGTGCGGCCGGCGCTGGGCGATCAGGGCGGCGGCGTGACCAGCCTGAAGGTGGCCGCGCATTACGTCTGCCGGACCCGCAACCACAAGGCGGGCGCCAAGATCAGCGAACATGGCAAAGGCCGCGCGATCGACATCTCGGCCATTCGGTTTGCCGATGGCAGCGAGATCACGGTGCAGGATGATTGGGGCTCGGGCAGGAACGGCAAGGCGCTGCGCCAGATGCATCAGGCGGCCTGCGGCCCGTTCGGCACGGTGCTGGGGCCAGGCTCGGACGGTTATCACGAAGATCACTTCCACTTTGACACCGCCCGGCATCGCGGCGGCTCTTACTGCCGCTGACGCTTCCGCAGCACGCCAGCCCATTCCCATCCCGCCCGTTTGGTGAAATCATGCGCGCAACAGGGGGGGCGCGCATGAAGCTGACATTACACCACATCAACCTTGCCACCGATGACGTGCCCGGGATGGGCGCGTTTTATCGTCGGGTTTTGCAGTTGCAGACCGAAACCGATGGCTTGCCGGTTCTGGAAAAGGACAAGGGCTATGCCGGCGATGTGGAGTTTGTCACTGACGGCGCGAT
>JASJCC010000187.1 GCA_030066175.1 Paracoccaceae bacterium
TTCATTGAACGCAACGCGCCCGAACCGAGGGGTGGGCGAGAAGCGCCCGCCCCTTGGGGGCGGTTCGGGCGCTGCCCGTGCAAGGCACGGGCATTTGGTCCGGATGCAAGGGAACCACTCTGGGCCCAGAGCCGCCAGTTGGCTGGAGAAGAGTCCAGGCCTACCCACCCCGCACCGTATCGATCATCAACTGCACATTCTCCGGGTCGGCGTGGATCAGCTCAATCATTCAGGGCTGACGCTGACGATATAGGCCCAGACATCGCGGGCTTCCTGCTCGGTGCCGAGCTTGTAAGCTTTGCGCGACCTTGCCGCGCCATCATTGAGTGTTTCGCGCAGATAGGTGCGCGGGTCCGTCACGTATTGAACGAACGCCTCTTCCGTCCAACCATCCGCCATCATGGTGCCGAGCAGGACAAACGCATCTCCGTAGCGGAACCCGTCGACAGATCCGGGCGTTCGGCCGAACAGACCGTAAAGGTTTGGAGCGGTACGCGCACCGCGTTGGATAACCTCGCCATCAGGGCTGACAATCATGTGGCATGAGCGGCACTTGCTGTAGACCTTTTCACCCGTGGCAGCATCACCCGTGGCATGCCCGCCCGCTGTTACAGGACCAGCCGTGGCAAGCGCCAACGCAGTCGCTAAGACATGCTTCATACGGTTTCTCCGTCTCGTCCTGTTGAAACAACGCGCAACAACCCCTGCGGAGTCAATTGTCAGTTTTCCTAATGTGCGAATTTCTTGAGGCGCAAGGCAACGCGATGCCGATGTCGTGCTTGTCGGTTTCGAGCGCGTTGGCCAGGCTGCGGTTAAGCTGGGCTCATCGCTTCTAAATGCGCGCTTTGGAATGTCGCTCACCCGCCCCGCACCGTATCGATCATCAAATGCACGTTATCCGGGTCGGCGTCCGAGGTTATCCCGTTATGGAGGTAGAGGGCTTGGCCGTCGGGCGCTGGGGGAGGCGGTAGGCAGCTGTTGCTCCGGGTTGTATAGTCAAGAACGGATGTTGTGCGGGCTCTGCAGGCTTTCGAGTCCGTTCATCGCATGTCAGCTTTTGCACGACACGAGGGAGGATAAATGGCCCGGACTGTTCGATCTGCGACGACGGATGATATCCCGGAAATGATCGCGCTTTTGCTGATGGATGCCGCAGAGCGCTATGCGAAGGACGCCGTGTTGTGGCGGATCGCCGACGATGCGTCGGCGCAGATCGAAACGGCGCTGACATTGGCGATGACCGCAGATCAGCAGCCTTTTCGGCAATTCTGGCAGGTCGCGGTCGATGGTGGCAAGGTGACGGGCGTGGTCCATTCCATGATGCTCCCTGTCCCGCCGATCTATGCGGGAGCGTTTGGGGATCCGGGGCTCATTCTGCCGGATTCGTTTGTCGCTCCAGAGGCCCTGGACGGCACCGTCGAAGACCTTGTCGCGGCAGCGGAAGCGGCCCTGCGGGACGCCGGCGCGCGGATCATCCTGTCATCTTATGTGTCAGGTCAGGACTGGCAGGATGTGTATCAGCGCGCAGCCTATGAGCCTCTGACGCTCTATCTGTCCCGCTCGGATTTGAAAGAGAAACCGATGCCGTCCGGTATCCGGCCTGCCACGGGGGACGACATTCCCGGCATCGTTGCGCGCAGTGCGGAGAGGCGGCGCGTTCTATCCGACCTCGACCCGTTCTGGGAAACGCACCCGGAGGCGGATGGCCGGTTTGGCGCATGGATGACCCGCAGCCTAACGCTCCGCGATCGGGACATGCTGGTTATGGGGGCACACGCCAGTGTTGACGGCTATGTCATCGCACAACCGGCGTCGCGCCTGCATTTCCCGCCGGCACATGACATCAGTGGAACGGGTGTGATCGATGACTATCACCATCCGGATTTGGCCGATCCAGAAACGATGGCCAACGGCGGAGAGGGCGCTGCCGCGCTGCTGCAAGCCGCTGAGACCGCGTTCGCCAAGAGAGGGACGCAAACTGCGTTTGTCGTCTGTCCAGCCGCGTGGCGATCCAAGATCGAGCTGTTGGAGGATTCCGGTTACGAGACGGCCATGGTTTGGTCGATCAAGCGCTAAACTTAAATCGGACACGCATGTTCGGCGGAGAGCCAGTTATTTGGACTCAAAGATGCAAAAGAACCATGAGGCTTTAACGCGCCTAAGCCATCGGCGCCGGCCACTTCGTGTCCCCAAAAGAACAAACCCGCGCCGCGCCGTCCCCAAGCCGCAGGGCCAGGTAGCGACGGCGGTAGGCGGGCGTCTATGTGACGAAAGACGAGGAATGGCGGCAAAGCAGACGAAGCGGGCAGTGCTCATCTAGGCAACAGCGTCCGCTTTGGGCAGGCGAGCCCAGATGAATCCTGTCGCAAGCGTGAGCATCACAGCCAGGGTTGTAATGACGGATTTGGCGATTGTTACGGTGCTGGTGGCGTAGACCAACGATCCCGACAGATCGGGCCAACCATAGATCATCGCCACGATCCCTAGGTTCTCGATATAGTCGAACAGCGCACTGCCGACCGCGAAGGCGACGCCAAGATGGACAAGTCTTCTATTGGGCATGCGTCGTCCAAACCAGCAGATGGTGCTGCTCAGTGTGAGCGCGAGCAAGGCCGGATAGAGCGTATCCAGAGGAATCTGGCGGCTGAGATAGTATGCACGCCCATCCGCTCCCAATGCATCGAGAAGCGTCGCGGCATCCGAGGGACCGTAACCGAAGGGCCGCATGTCAAATGGCACCTGCCCCGAGACAAATTCGAGATGCGCGAGTGTGATGCCGACCATTGCGACGTAAACGGATGTCGCAAGCAATGTTGCGCCAATCGCGATCTTTCCGTAGTGCTGTGACAGGTGTCTGTGCATCGCTTGTGTCCTCCTTGACCTCTGCCATCCATGCCAAAGAACGCGCTCATCCACATTATCATTTGATAAGGTCTGCCAAGATGGATCTGAGGACTTTCCTGACGCAGTCGCCTGACCTGGCAGACGTCGCTTGCGTGGATGACTTTGCAGCTCATTGGACACCGGTGCGCCTCAGCAGAGGGGCCCATGCGAACCACCAGGGACAACCCGAAAGGAATGAGTACATCGTCTTGGACGGATGCTTGTCGAGCAGGATTTGCGACCAGGACGGCAAAGAAGTCTGCGTCGGGTTCTTCGTGGGGCCCTGCGTTGTCACGCCGAATATCGCAAGAACACGCGAGGGTATCTCGCTTGTGTCCATTGCGGCAACGACCGATGCTTCGCTTGCCCGGATCGACACGGACCTGCTTGCGGATCTGATGGTTTCAACTCTGCCCATCCGGCATTGGGCGAACGCGGTTCTGCGAGACGCACTGGCCGAAAAGGCGGAAAGAGAGTGGTGCCTCGCGGCTCTTGGAGGGGCCGACCGACTCATATGGTTCCGCCAAGCATTCCCAGGTTATGAAACCAAGTTTGCCCATTCCTTGATTGCATCGTTCTTGGGGATCACACCAGTCACGCTGAGCCGCCTGCGCGCCCGCGACAACCACAAGTAGCAAACGGACAATTGTGCGAGGTGCAGCATCCGTCGAAATGGGCTCAAAACTGCCAATCAGCCTGCATAGAGACTGAACTCACCCACCCCGTACCGTATCAATCATCAGTTGCACATTCTCTGGGTCGGCATCCGGGGTGATGCCGTGGCCGAGGTTAAAGATGTGGGGGCCTTGGGAGAAGGCTTTGACCACGCGGCGAGTCTCATCGACCAGGGCTTGGCCACCGGTCACCATGTGGGAGGACGCGAGGTTGCCTTGCACGCAGCCGCCCGGTTGGACGTGTTCGGCGGCCCATTCCGGGGTCACGCTGTCGTCCAGCGCCACGCAATCGGCGCCGGTTTTGGCGTGGAAGCCGACATAGCCTTCGCCTGCCTGGCGCGGGAAGGCGATCACGGGCAGGCCCGGAAAGCGGGCCTTCATTTCCTGGGTGATGATCCGCGCGGGCTCTTGCGCGTAGCGGATGAAATCCTCGCCTTTCAGCGACCCGGCCCAGCTGTCGAAGATCTTGACCACCTCGGCCCCCGCTTCGACCTGCTTTGACAGGTAGTCGATGGTGGATTCGGTCAGCCGCTCGATCAGTTGGTCGAACACCGCGCGGTTTTCGGCCTTGAGCGCATGCGCCGGGCCCTGATCCTTCGTCCCCTTGCCGGCGATCATGTAGGTCGCGACCGTCCAGGGCGCCCCGGCAAAGCCGATCAGAGTGGTCTCGGACGGCAGTTCCCGCGACAGGATCCGCACGGTTTCATAGACCGGGTTCAGCGTGTCGTGGATCATCTCGCCGCAGCCAAGATTGTCGAACTCCTCCTGCGTGGTCACGGTCGTCATCCGCGGCCCTTCACCGGTGACAAACCACAGGTCGACGCCCAAAGCCTGTGGCAGCAAAAGGATGTCGGCAAAGAGGATCGCCGCGTCGAACCCGTAACGCCGGATCGGCTGCAAGGTGACCTCGGCCGCCAGCTCGGGGTTGTAACACAGCGACAGGAAATCCCCGGCCTCCGCCCGCGTCGCCCGGTATTCCGGCAGGTACCGCCCGGCCTGGCGCATCATCCAGATCGGAGGGGTGGGCAGCGTCTCGCCCGCCAGAGCGCGCAGGATGGTCTTGGTCATCTTGGGGTGTCCTTTCCGGTTTACACCCGTTCCTCTGACGTCGGCGGCAATATGTCAAGAAAGGGCAGGTTGTCAGGGCAAGTTGACGCGTCTAAAGCTACTGTTATGACACAAGATTTGCCCAGCCCCACCGCCCCTCTGAAAATCGGTACCCGCGGCTCGCCGCTGGCACTTGCCCAGGCCAATGAGACGCGGGAACGCCTGTCTTTGGCGTTTGATCTGCCCGAGGACGCGTTCGAGATCGTGGTGATAAAGACGACGGGTGACAGGGTGCTGGACCGGCCGCTGAAAGAGATCGGCGGCAAGGGGCTCTTCACCAAGGAGATCGAAGAGCAGATGTTGTCGGGCGAAATCGACATCGCCGTGCATTCGATGAAGGACATGCCGGTGGCGCAGCCCGAGGGGCTTTTGTTGGATTGCTACCTGCCGCGTGAGGATGTGCGCGATGCGTTCATCTCAGACACGTTTAGCGCCATTGCCGACCTGCCCGAGGGAGCGACGGTGGGGTCGTCCTCGCTGCGCCGTCGGGCACAGCTTTTGCACCAGCGGCCCGATCTTGAGGTGGTGGAGTTTCGCGGCAACCTGCAGACGCGGTTGAAGAAGCTGGGGGATGGGGTGGCGTCTTGCACGTTTCTGGCGATGGCGGGGCTGAACCGGTTGGGCATGGACGAGGTGCCGAAGACGCCAATCGATACCGACGACATGTTGCCGGCGGTGGCGCAGGGCGCGATTGGGATTGAACGGCGCGAGGATGACCAGCGGGCGCAAGAGATGCTCGCGGCGATCCACGACACGGAAACCGGCCAAAGGCTGGCGGCGGAACGGGCCTTCCTCACCGCACTGGATGGCTCTTGCGAAACCCCAATCGCCGGCCTCGCTGAACTAGACGGCCCCAATCTGCGCTTGCGTGGCGAGGTGCTGCGTCCCGATGGTAGCGCCGCCCATAGCGGAGAACTCAACGGCCCCATCGCTGACGGGCCCGAGATGGGCCGCACATTGGCCCGCCAACTGCTCGACGCCGGCGGCCCAGGCTTTTTCGACTGGCACTAGCAGCCAATGGGACGGCGGGCGGGGCGCGTTTCGGCAAAGCCGAAACAGCGCCGCATGCCGTCACAAGGTCAACACCGTCTGCCCGGTGGTCTGCCGCGCCTCAAGCGCGCGATGTGCATCCGCCACCTCGTCCAAAGCAAAGCGCTGCGCCACCCGGATCTTCACATCGCCCGACGACACCTTGGCAAACAGCATCGCCGCCATCTCCTGGCAGGTCTGATGATCGGCAATATGAGTGAACAAGGTCGGCCGCGTGATCTTCAATGACCCCTTCGGCCCCAGAAGCCCGATATTGAACGGCGGCACCGGCCCCGAGGCATTGCCAAAGGAAATTATCATCCCCAGCGGCTTGAGACTGTCCAAAGAGCCCTCAAACGTATCCGCCCCCACCGCATCCATCACCGCATCCACCCCGGCGCCATCGGTCAACTCACGCACCCGCGCGGCCCAATCCTCGGACCGGTAATTGATGCAGGCCTCCGCCCCGTGTTCCAGCGCCAAGGCGCATTTCTCATCGGTGCCCGCGGTGCCGATCAGACGGATACCTTCGGACTTCGCCCATTGGCAGGCGATCAGCCCGACCCCTCCGGCGGCGGCGTGAAACAGGACCGTGTCGCCGGCTTTCAGCGGCGTTGTGCGGTGAAAGAGGTATTGCACCGTCAATCCCTTCAGCATCATCGCCGCGCCGTCCTCGAAAGAAATGTCCTCCGGCAGCTTGCAGACCTGCGCCGCCGGCATCACCCGCGCCTCGCAATAGGCCCCCGGCGGCATCGAGGCATAGGCGGCACGGTCACCAACGCTCAGATGTGTCACCCCGTCGCCCACCGCCTCGATCACCCCCGACGCCTCCATGCCCAAGGCAATCGGCAGGCTCAGCGGATAAAGCCCCGAGCGCTGGTAGATATCGATGAAATTCAGCCCGCACGCCTTGTGCCGGATCCGCACCTCGCCCGGCCCCGGCGCGCCCACCTCGCGCTCAACAACCTGCAAAACCTCCGGCCCGCCATGGGCCTCGATGATCACCGTCTTTGTCATATCCCCTCCTCCTCATGCCACGTTTTCCGGCATGATCTTCAAATAGTTGCGATGAAACCCCGCCTAGCCGACCTTCAAGACAATCTTGCCGATATGGGTCGAGCCCTCCATCCGCGCATGCGCCTTGGCGGCGTCGGCAAGCGCAAATTCGGAATCCATCACCGGGGCCACCTTGCCGGCCTCCAGAAGCGGCCAGACATGGCTGCGCAGCGCCTCGGCGATGCGGGCCTTGGCGAGGTCGCTTTGCGGGCGCAGGGTGCTGCCGGTGATGGTTAGCCGGCGCATCATCACCTGGGCGAAATTCAGCTCGACCTTCGGGCCTTGCAGAAAGGCGATCTGCACCAGCCGGCCGTCATCCGCCAGCGCCTTGACGTTGCGCGGCAGATACTCACCGCCGACCATGTCGAGGATCAGGTTGGCGCCGCCTTCGGCCCGCAGCACCTCGACAAAATCCGCGTCGCGGTAGTTGATCGCCCGCTCGGCGCCCAGCCGCAGGCAGGCGGTGCATTTGTCGTCCGATCCGGCGGTGGCAAAGACCCGGGCGCCGAAATGCGCCGCGAGCTGAATCGCCGTGGTGCCGATCCCGGACGAGCCGCCATGCACCAAAAACCGCTCCCCCGCCTGCAACCCGCCGCGGTCAAAGACGTTGGTCCAGACGGTAAAGAAGGTCTCGGGCAGGCAGGCGGCCTCTTTCAGGCCCAGCCCCGCGGGCACCGGCAGGCAATGCGCCGCCGGGGTGGCGACGTATTCGGCGTACCCACCGCCGGGCAGCAGCGCGCAGACGACATCGCCCACGTTTGGCCAGGACACACCGTCGCCCACGGCCACAACCTCACCCGAGGCCTCCAGCCCCGGCAGGTCGGACGCCCCCGGCGGTGGGGCGTAGTTGCCCGCGCGTTGCAGGGCATCGGGGCGGTTGACCCCGGCATAAGCCACTTTGATCACCACCTGGCCGTGACCCGGCGTCGGCACAGGGCGGCGGCAGCGCTGCAGCACCTCGGGCCCGCCGGGTTCGGTGATCTCAATCGCGGTCATGTCGGTCATGGCGGGGTCCTTTTGCTGTTGCCCCGTCCTAGCAAGGCGCGCGACCGACGAAAAGCGCGTCTGCGGCGCGGGTCAGTTGCGCGGCGCGGTCCAAGCGCCGGGCAGGCCGTTATCAGACGGTGTTTGCGGCGCGCGGATGCGGCTCATCAGCCAATCCTGTCCGGCCATCAGCCGCCCCAGAACCGGGGCCTTGCGCGCCTGCGCCTTGAACTTTTCAAAGCGCATCACGTCTTCGATCCGGCGGTCGAGAAACTCCCACGTCGCCTGATTGTCGAGCGAATCGTCGCCGAGCCAGTACAGAACCGTGGAGGAATAGACCCCCGACAGGGTGGCGCGCTTGGTATACCAGTTGATGTCGTCAGATGTATCGCCCAAGGCGTCCCAGATCCGGTCACAGGTGCGCCACATCGCCTGCACCCCGTCCATCGCGTGGTGCGGCAGCGCAAACAGCGTCACGCCGCGCCGCACCAGCTCCTTGTCCTCGACAGCTTCCAGCCG
>JASJCC010000006.1 GCA_030066175.1 Paracoccaceae bacterium
CAAAAGCTCGATCGCGGTGATGCCCAGCTTGGTCATGTTCTCGATCACCGCATCCGACGCCACGCCCAGATAGGTGCCGGGCAAGACAACGTCCGGATGCCGCCAGGTCAGGCCTTTGACATGGGCCTCGTAGATGATCGTCGATGCCATGGGCGTGCGCGGCGGGCTTGCGTCACCCCAGGAAAATGACGGGTCCGCCACCACGCATTTGGCCATGTTGGGCGCGCTGTCGCGTTTGTCAAAGCTGAGATCCGCATCGTCGGCGCCGACCGTGTAGCCCATCAGCGTGTCGGACCAGCGCGGGTAATTCGTCAGCAGCTTGGCATAGGGGTCCATCAGCAGCTTGTTGGCGTTAAAGCGGTGGCCTTCTTCGGGTTGATACGGCCCGTGGGCGCGGTAACCATAGCGCTGCCCCGGCCTGAGGCCCGAGATATAGCCGTGCCAGACCCCGCCATTACGTTCAGGCAGATCAACCCGGTGGGTTTCGACGTCGTTTTCGTCAAAGAGGCACAGCGTCATCCGCTCGGCATTGTCCGAGAAAACGGCGAAATTCACGCCTTCGCCGTTGAAATTCGCCCCGAGGCGTGGATCGCGGCTGGGCCCGATCGTGATGTTTCTGCTCAATCCGGACACCTCAGGCTTTCGTAAAGCGCCGCGTAGCGCGGGGCCGAGGCGGCCCAACCCACCGGCTGCGCCATGCCGTTCTTTTGCATGGTCACAAAGCCGTCGTCACTGTCATAGATGTCGCAGAGGCGGTTCAGCGCTTCGCGCAACTGCGGCGCGGCAACGGGGTTGAACTTGATCCCCGTGGCAACCCCCATCGACAAGGCGGCGACATTGGCGTCGATCACCGTGTCGGACAGGCCACCGGTATCGGCCACCAGCGGCATGGTGCCGTAGCGCAGCCCGTATAGCTGGGTCAGACCGCAGGGCTCGAACCGGGACGGGATCAGGATGGCATCGGCACCGGCGATCATGCGGTGCGACAGCGCCTCGTCATAGCCGATCTTGACGGCAACGCCGGGCACCTCTGCCGCGGCCTTGCGCCAGGCCTCTTCCAGCCAGGCCTCCCCCGTGCCCAAAAGCGCAAGCCGGGCGTCGCGCTCGGCCAGCACGTGCAGGCATTGCAGCAAAAGATCGAGACCCTTTTGTTCGGTCAGCCGGGAAATCACTACGCAGAGCGGCCCTTTTCCAGGCTTGAGGTCAAACTCCTTGAGCAGAGCCGTTTTGTTTTTCGCCTTACCCCTGGGGCTCTTGTACGGCGTGATCGCAGGATCCTTGGCCGGATCCCAGGCCACCTCGTCGATCCCGTTCAGGATGCCGGTCAGATCGGCCTCGCGGGTGCGGATCACCCCGTCAAGGCCCATGCCATATTCCGGTGTCAGAAGCTCGCGCGCATAGGTGGGACTGACGGTGGAAATCCGGTTCGCCGTGACCAGCCCGGCCTTCAGCGCGTTGACCCGTCCGTGGTATTCCAAGAGCTCATGCGTATAAAGCGCCCGCGGCAGGCGCATGGCACGCAGCTTGGCCGGTTCAGCCCAGCCATGGAACGCGATGTTGTGAACGGTCAGCAGCGTGCCTACGGCATCGTCTGCGGCCATCTCTTGCAGGTAGAGCGGCGCCAGCGCACCTTGCCAGTCATGCGCGTGCAGGACATCGACATCGATCCCGTCAATGCCATTGGCCGCGAGACGGGCCGCCACCCAGGAAAGGGCGGCGAACCGTTCGGGATTGTCCGGCCAGTCCAGCCCATCCGCACCCAGATAGATCGAACCCGGCCGATCATAGAGATGCGGCGCCTCCAGCACCAAAAGCTCAAGCCCCGCCACTTCGTCGGCCAACACATTGCCCGGCCCGCCAAAGCAGTAGCGTTCGCGCCGCACCCGGCGCGGGTTTTCCAGCCTCTCCATCACCTGCGGATAGCCGGGCACCAGTGTGATCAGCCGCCAACCTTCGGGCTTCATCGCCGCCGGCAAGGCGCCGACCACGTCAGCCAGCCCGCCGGTCTTGATCAACGGCGCCACCTCGGAGGCGACCGAAAGAACCGTGTTCATAGCGCCCCTGCCCTGACGTCCAGCATTTTCTTGGTGATCAGGGTGACGCCATTGTCGGAGACGCGGAACCACTTGGCGTCTTCCTCGGGGTCTTCGCCAACCACCAGGCCTTTGGGGATGGTGACGCCGCGATCGACCACCGCCTTGGTCAGTCGCGCTGAGCGTTCCAGCGTGACATAGGGCAGCAGGACCGAGTCATTCAAGCTGGAAAAGCTGTTGCAATGCACACCCGTGAAGAGCAGCGAATTGCGTACCTCGGTGCCAGAGATGATGCAGCCGCCCGAGACCAGGCTCGACAACGCGCTGCCGCGGCGGTTTTCCTCGTCATGGATGAACTTGGCGGGCGGCATCAGCTCGGAATAGGTCCAGATCGGCCAGTCGCGGTCCCAGAGGTTCAGGTCGGGGGTGAAATCCGTCAGGTCGATATTGGCTTTCCAGAAGGCATCGACGGTGCCGACGTCGCGCCAATACGCGTTGGCGCCCGGCGCGGCCTGCACGCAGCTTTCGGTAAAGCGGTGCGCCATCGCCTTGCCGTGCTTGACCACGTAAGGAATGAGATCGCCGCCGAAATCGTGGTTCGAGCCTTGGGTCTCTGCATCCACGATCAGCAATTCGCGCAGATACTTCCAGTTGAAGACGTAGATGCCCATGGAGGCCAGCGTGAGGTTCGGATCCTCGGGGGTGCCCGGCGGATCCTTGGGCTTTTCGAGGAACTTGGTGATCTGGCCGTCGGCACCCACATCCATGACGCCAAAGGCCGAGGCCTCTTCACGCGGCACGGTGAGGCAGCCGACGGTGACGTCGGCGCCAGTCTCGACATGCTCGCGCAGCATGATCTCGTAATCCATTTTATACACGTGGTCACCGGCCAGGATCAGCACGTAATCCACGTCATAACTGTCGACGATGTCGATGTTCTGGAATACGGCGTCGGCGGTGCCGAGATACCATTGGCTTTCCGATACGCGCTGCGATGCCGGCAGGATGTCGAGATATTCGTTGCGCTCGGCGCGGAAAAAGTTCCAGCCACGCTGGACATGCCGGATGAGCGAATGCGCCTTGTATTGGGTGGCAATCGCCATCTTGCGGATACCTGAATTGAGCGCGTTCGACAGCGCAAAGTCGATGATCCGCGCCTTGCCGCCGAAATACACCGCGGGTTTCGCGCGGGTGTCAGTCAGCTCCTTGAGCCGGCTGCCGCGTCCGCCCGCCAACACAAAGGCCATCGCCCGGTTCGACAATCGCGAGCTGATCCTTGCCCCTTCGCCTTTCGTCGCCATTACTGCGTCCTCCCCGGTTCATGTACGAAAATGAGTGTAGATAGCGGTGGCAGGATCATCGGCGCAGAGAACGGTTGCCCATGCGCGGCACCCGTCCCTGCCTCGACCCCGCCCAGATTGCCAAGACCACCGCCGCCATAGATCGGTGCGTCGGTGTTCAACGCCTCGCGCCAATGCCCTTCCAGCGGCAGGCCAAGATGCCAGTCATGCCGCGCGACTGGCGTGAAATTACACACCACTGCAACGTGCGGATCCTCCGGCCCACCGCGGCGCAGCCACGCGTAGACCGAGTGATCGGCGTCATTTGCCTCAATCCACTGAAAGCCATCGGCTTCGCAATCCTTGGCATGCAACGCCGATTCAGACCGGTAAAGCGTGTTGAGATCGCGCACCAGCCGGCGCATTCCGGCGTGGTTTGGCGTAGCGGCCGCGTCCCAGTCGAGCTCGGCGTCGTGGTTCCATTCGCCAGGTTGCGCAAACTCACAGCCCATGAACACCAGCTTCTTGCCCGGATGCCCCCACATAAAGCCATAGTAAGCCCGCAGGTTGGCGAATTTCTCCCACTCGGTGCCGGGCATCTTTTGCAGCATCGAGCCTTTGCCGTGCACCACTTCGTCATGACTGATCGGCAGGATGAAGTTTTCCGAAAAGGCGTAGTGCAGGCCAAAGGTCATCTGGTGGTGATGGTATTTCCGGTGCACCGGCTCACGCCCGATATAGTCGAGCGTGTCGTTCATCCAGCCCATATTCCACTTGTAGCCAAACCCCAGCCCGCCTTCATGCACCGGGCGCGACACCGCAGGAAAACTGGTGCTTTCCTCGGCGGCGGTCAGGATGCCGTCAGCCGCACCATAGGTCACCGTGTTCATGCGTTGCAGCATGGCGATGGCTTCGAGGTTCTCGCGCCCACCGTGGATATTGGGCACCCATTCGCCGGGATCCCGCGAATAATCGCGGTAGAGCATCGAGGCGACCGCATCCACGCGCAGCCCGTCGACATGGTATTCTTCCAGCCAGTAAAGCGCGTTGGAGATCAGGAAGTTCGCCACCTCGCGCCGGCCATAGTTGTAGATCAGCGTGTTCCAGTCCTGGTGAAACCCCTCGCGCGGGTCGGCGTATTCGTAAAGCGCCGTCCCGTCGAACAGGCCCAACCCGTGCGGATCGGCCGGGAAATGCCCCGGCACCCAGTCAAGGATCACGCCGATGTCGCGCTTATGCGCTGCGTCCACCAACGCGCGAAATTCTTGCGGCGTACCGTGGCGGATCGTGGGCGCGAACAGGCCCACCGGCTGATAGCCCCATGAACCGTCGAACGGGTATTCGCTCAGCGGCATGAACTCGATATGGGTGAAGCCCATATCGGCGACATAGTCGAGCAGCTCTGCAGCGGCCTCTTCATAGGACAGCATACGCCCGTCTTCGTGGTGCCGGCGCCGCCATGACCCCAGATGCACCTCGTAAATCGAGATCGGCGCGCTGCGGGCGTTGCCCCCGGCGCGATGTTCCATCCAGGCGCCGTCCTGCCAGTTGTAGCCCGCGATGTCGCGCACCACCGACGCGGTGGCGGGCGGATGTTCGGCGCCAAAACCCACCGGGTCGGCCTTGAGCGGCAAGGCCGCGCCATCCGGTCCGGTAACCTGGTATTTGTAACAGGCGCCGTCACCCACGCCAGGGACAAAGATCTCCCATATTCCGGTGGCACCGCGCCGGCGCATCACGTGCCGCCGCGCGTCCCAGAAATTGAAATCCCCCACCAGGGCAACACGCTGCGCATTCGGGGCCCAGACCGCAAAATGCGTGCCTTGCGTCTCCTCATGTCGGGTCACATGTGCGCCCAGCACCTGCCAAAGCCGCTGATGTGTGCCTTCGCTGAATAGATGCTCATCCATCTCGCCCAGCACCGGGCCAAAGCGATAGGCGTCCTCAATCTCCCAAGTCGTCTCACCCGCCGTGCCGCGCAAACGGTAAGGGCCCGGTCCCGGCAAGCCACCGACAAAAACCGCGGGCGCCTCGGGCACGGGTTGCATGGGTTCCACACCATCCTGCGTGACCACGCTCAGCGTCTCGGCGCCCGGATCGAAGGCCACGACAAACCAGCTCTGACCACGCTGATGCGCGCCCAGCACCGCAAACGGATCGTCATGCGTGCCGTCCTGCACCCGGCGTGCATCGTCGGAGCTTATCGCAGTGTGAATGTCCTCGGCAGCGAGTTTCATGGCGTCAGCCTAGGCGACCTGCGGGCAAGAGCAACTGTGCAATTCGGACGCGCATGGCCTAAAGCGCGGATTTCGCACCCCAAATGTCGGTCATGTAGCCCCGGATTGCCCGGTCGGAGGAAAACCAACCAGACCGCGCGGTGTTGAGCGCGGCCTTGCGCATCCAGTTCGCCGGGTCGCGAAACGCCGCATCCACGGCGCGCTGCGTGGCGTAGTAATCGGCGAAATCCGAACAGACGAGGAAGTAGTCGGCCCCTTTGAGATCATCGGTGACCGCGCGGAACATGTCTGCCGCCTCGGGCGAAAACGTGCCGGCGTCAATCTCGTCGATGGCGCGGGTAAGCGGCGTGCTGGCGCGGATCGCCTCTTTCGCGTGATCCGGCACCGCGCGGCGCGTTACCACCTCATCCGCCGTCATCCCGAAGAGAAAGAAGTTCTCGGGCCCCACCCGCTCGCGTATCTCGACATTGGCGCCATCAAGCGTGCCAATGGTCAGCGCCCCGTTTAAGGCGAATTTCATGTTCCCGGTGCCCGAGGCCTCTTTGCCGGCCGTGGAGATCTGTTCGCTCAGGTCCGCGGCGGGGATCATCCGCTCGGCCGCGGTGACGTTGTAATTCGGCAGGTAGACGACCTTGAGGAACGGGCTGGTTACCGGATCGGCGTTCAACACGTCGCCCACCCGGTTAATCAGGTGGATGATTTCCTTGGCCAGCACATAGCCCGGCGCCGCCTTGCCGCCAAAGATCTTGACCCGCGGCACCCAGTTGCCATTCGGGTTGTCGCGGATCGCATGCCAGTGGGCGATGGTTTCAAGGATGTTGAGATGCTGGCGCTTGTATTCATGGATGCGCTTGATCTGGATGTCGAACATCGCGTCGGGATCGACGTCAATTGCCATCCTGTCCGAGATATGCCCGGCCAGCTCCAACTTGTTCGCCCGCTTGACGCTGGCAAAAGTGTCAAGGAACCCAGCATCGCCGATATGCGGCTCAAGGCTCTGCAACTGCTCCAGATCATCGACCCAGCCATCGCCAATCGTGTCGGTGATCAGCGCGGATAGCCCCGGGTTGCAGGTGTTCAGCCAGCGCCGCGGGGTGACACCGTTGGTCTGGTTGACGATGCGCTCGGGGTGCAGACGGTGGCATTCCTGGAACACCGTCTTCTTCATCAGCCCGGTATGCAGGGCCGACACGCCATTCACCTTGTGCGCCATGACAAAGCTCAGCTCGCCCATCTTGACCTCGCCATGCTCGACGACGGTGATCGCCCGATCCGGGTTGTTCCGCGCATGCCAGTCATCGATCCGTTCGATGATCTGCATGTGGCGCGGCAAGAGATCCGTCATCAGCCCTTCGGACCAGCGTTCCAGCGCCTCAGGCAGCAGCGTGTGATTGGTGTAGGACAGGCAGCGCTGCGCGGTCACGATGGCGTCGCCCATCTCCATCCCATGTTCGTCACACAGCAACCGCACAAGCTCGGGTCCGGCGATGGCCGGATGCGTGTCGTTGAGCTGGATCGCCACATGCTTTGGCATTTGCGTCAGGTCGGTATGGTCGCTCAGGTAGCGGCGCAGGATGTCCCGCAGCGAGGCCGCGGTGAAAAAGAACTCCTGCTTGAGGCGCAGCTCTTTGCCTTCTGCCGTGGTGTCATCGGGATAGAGCACCCGGCTGATCGTCCGTGCAAGGGCCTCAGGCCGGGCGGCTCCGGCATAGTCACCCCGGTTGAAACTCTCAAGATCGAGAATTTTTTCCGGCAGCGCGCCCCAGAGCCGCAGAGTATTGGCCCAACGCCCGCGCCAGCCCACAATCGGCGTGTCAAAGGCCTGGGCCATGACGGTCTCGTTCGGCGTCCAAACCGCGTGCTTGCCCGTTTCGCTGACGTCACCGCCAAAGCCGATGTGAAAACTGACTTCGGGCCGATCAAATTCCCAGGCATGGCGCTGCAGCAGCCAATCCTCGGGGTCTTCGAATTGGCGCCCGTCCAGAAAGCTTTGCCGAAAGAGCCCGTGTTCGTAGCGAATGCCATAGCCATAGGCCGGACAGCCGATGGTCGAGAGCGACTCCAGAAAACACGCCGCAAGACGCCCAAGACCGCCATTGCCCAGCGCGGCGTCAGGTTCGTCATAAAGCACATCCTCAAGCGACAGGCCCAAGTCAACCAGCGCGCCCTCAACCACCTCCAAAAGGCCAAGATTGACAATCGCATCCTGCAAGAGCCGCCCGATCAGGAACTCCATCGACAGGTAGTAAACCCGCTTGTGATCGCGGGCATAGGTCTCGCGCGTGGCGGCGAACCACGGCTCGACAATCTGATCGCGAATGGCCAGCGACACGGCCGTACGCCAGTCATAAACCTGCGCGTGTTCGGCATCTTTGCCGAGCGCGAATTTCAGTTGCTTCAGGATGGCATCCCGCATACCGGCCGGAGTCATGGTCTTCTCTCTTCAAGCTCGCAAAGCGCGCGGTGGCAGGGCGCAATGCCATTGGATTCATGTACGTTGATCCACCGGTCCGGGGCGGATGACAAGCAGGTGGGCGGAAATCCCTTATTACCACCGGTCGTCCGCTTCCGATCTGGCGAAGTGATCAAAAATTGGGCATATGGCGAATTTCCAGTACGACGATACAGGACCTGTCAGATCAGGCTGCCAAACGCATACGTTACCTCTGGTGAATTTGGAGGAGACAGATGCCCCGCCACTGGTGTCAGATGACGCTCGACCATCTAGGGAGTCGGCCATGCGCCTGACAGGACAACTTATGCTGCTGGCGGCGCTCTTCTGGGCGGGG
This sequence comes from Paracoccaceae bacterium, assembly GCA_030066175.1. Taxonomy (GTDB): domain Bacteria; phylum Pseudomonadota; class Alphaproteobacteria; order Rhodobacterales; family Rhodobacteraceae; genus JASJCC01. The sequence continues at coordinate 8,340 of JASJCC010000006.1, forward strand.
CAAGCGGCAGCGCAACTCGACATCTGCAACGGCACAGAGCTGCGCCAAAGCGTGTCCATCGGCTATGAGGCGCCAGAGGGCGGCTGGGTCTCCGAAGGCTGGTGGATCTTGGAACCCGGCGACTGCAAAACCGTGATGCGCCGCGAACTGGCGCGGCGCTATTTCTACTACCGTGCCACTGTGAATGGCGGAGGGTTTGACGGACCTTTCAGCTTCTGCACGCAACCCGAACCCTACACGATCAAGGGGGATGCTGATTGCGAGGCACGCGGCTATCGCACTGAACGGTTCCGCAAGATCGACACCAACAACGCCGATCCTTTCACCTTGACGCTGGTCGACGAAACCCAGCGCGACCCCGAGGAGGACATCGTCTATCTGGATGAGGCAGGGCGCGAACTATCAGTTGATTTCCCAAACGGCAGCATTGGCGAACCCTTCACACAGACCGGCATCTTCACAGGGCGTGCCCCCCGACGATGCAGAGCAAGGATTCCTACCGCGTCGAAATAATGGAAAGAATGCCGCCAGCCTCGCCAAAACTCAAAGCCGCCTTATCGTCATCGGCCGAAGATCGGTCGATGACGTCCTCAAGCGGCTTTGGATACTGGAACCAGCAACGGCCTTCGAAGATGATGATACGCCCATCGTAGTCACCGGCAGTTTTCAGATTGAACCGGACAGGGCATTTTGAACGCAAAATGTGTATGCGGTGTCTGCGACAGAGCGCAGCGCGGCTGTATCGTCCACCACGTGTTCACTATCGTCCTTCGCGACACCAAAGAGTGCCGCAGCTTGCGGTTCCAAAGTCAATCGCGGTGCGTAGGGCGCAAACGAAACATCGCTGGCCTCAAACGGTTCGATCTCCATCGTCTCAAACCTGTGCGGGTCATTACTTCGAACGGTCAAGTCGACGATGCTGTCGAATTCTCTCAAATTTTCCAGCAAGTTAGGACCTCGCGCTTTTCCCTTTTTCATGCGCAATTTGGCTTGTGGCAAGTTGATGCGCTTACCGCCGTGCTTTCTAACCGCACAGATCGACGCGCTGATCTTGCCGGAATCCTTTGCGCTCCACGCCGCATTTGACGTCCAGCGACTGGTTCGCAAAACTCTACGCTGTGCAGGGTCGGCTCGGCGCCGACTCCTAAACTATCGCAAATTTTCCAACGAGTTTGGTGAAATCGCTCACCAGGGCGGTCAGGTCGTTGACCGAGTCCGTGGTTTTCCTCAACAGGTCGAAGCCCTCACTTCAGTATGTGTGGCCCAATGTTCCCCATCATGCGCTGCGGGGTATGCAAATACCCTTTGTGTTCTCTTTGTCGAAGCGACAGCGCGCATTAGTTTGGGCGTCGTTCCATGAGAAGTGGATTTGGCTCAACCGCATTGTTCGCCGCAACAATCAGAGAAGATGCCAACGCCAAACCACGCACGTGACAGGCGACGAGGTCAGTAGCCTGTCATTTCCAGATACCCGCGGCCTGTGTGGCTGCCCGAGACGAAGACCGGGCCTTCCCAGTAGGCGACGCTGGTGTTCATCCAGGCGCGTGGATTGAGCGCTTTAACGGTGACGTCGACGCCGCGGCTTGGCAGTTCCAAGCGCCATTGGGTCGGCACGTCGCGCCCGGCGACCTGTGTCTGCTCAAGTGGGCTGGCAGAGAGTGCGTCATTGGCCAACGGTGTCGTTGTACCGTCCGGGGCAATCCATGTGCCAGCGTTGAAGAGCGTTCCGTCGGTCTGGCGCAGCTGAAAGGCCATCAGTTTCTCACCCGTCTCGAAATTGAGCGAAAACCAGTCCCAGCCGGTCTGGTTCTCGGCCAGCGGCTGCGATGACCATTCGCGATCGAGCCAGGCCGTGCCCGTGACTGGCACGGTCCCCTCCGGCAAGGTGAGCTGGCCGCTGATGGCGAAGAACGGCTGGGAATAATAGTAGCTGGCCTGGCCTTCTGCGGATTTCACCGAATAGCCTTTGTCGCCCTGGAAGACCAGCGGCCCTTCCGCTGTCAGAGACATCTCATAGCTGAAATCCGGGCCCGTGGCAGTCAGGTCCATGTCGTCAAAGCTGTCACCAGCGAGGCGCCAATCGTCGATCCAGGCGTCGAAGGGCGCGGCCGTGACGCCGGCTTGCCCGATCCCGCCGCGGGCAAAACGTTCGGCGCTGAAATGCGCGTCCGCGGTGGTGACGGCGGCGTGGGCGAACCAGATCTGCGGGCTGTTCCAGCCGTCGGCCTCTCCCGGCGCCAACGCCGATCGGAAGAGCGTCCATTGCAGGCCATAATCGGTGCCTGCGTCGTCCTGCAGGTTGGCCGTCAAGTACCACCATTCGATGCGGTAATCGGGATGCGCGCTGTGATCGGCGGGAAAGTCGAACACTGGGTCCGGTCGGGGTATGGCAAAGCCCTCGACATCCGTGCCCATGCCGGCGAACCCCTGCGCCAGACCAGTAACAGGTAATGAAAGCAGAAGGAAAATCAGCACCTTATTCATTGGCAAACACCTTCAACAATCCCGCCGGCGGGGTGCGGGCCAGGCGAAACGCTGGCCAGGCCGCAGCAAGGAGCGCGGCGAAAAGCGCCGCAGCTCCCAGGCGGGCATAATCGCCGGGAAAGAGGAACATCGGCAGTCGCCAGCCAAAAGCCTCGACATTGATCACGGCCAGCAGGATCCAGGCCAGGGCCAGCCCCAGCGGCATCGCAACCACCAGCGTCAGGGCGGCGAGGATCACGGCGCGCAAGAGCTCCAACCGCCCCAGATCGCGCCGCGTGACCCCCAGCGCCCAGGCGGGCGCCAATTGCGGCAGGCGGAAGCCTGCGAGGGTCAGAAGGCTCATCAAAATGGCGAATCCCGCCACCGCCAAGGTCAGCACGTTCAGCGCGGCGGTGATGGTGAAGGTGCGCTCGAACACCCCCAGCGAAAAGGCCTTGAGCGCGGATTGGTCGATCATCTGCCCCGGCTGTATCCCAAGCGTGTCGATCAGCGCGCGACGCAGCACCTCGGGCTCCGAGCTGCGCAGGCCAAACCGCGTGGTCTGCACATCGGGAAAGTGATCGCGGAACAGGGCCTCGCCGATGACGGCCTGGCCAATGGGGTTGCCGTAATCCCCCACGACGCCGGCGATCGGCAGGGTGACCTCGGGCGCGATGGCCAGGCCGTCTCCAGGCCACAGATCGGCGCGGCGGGCGAGCTGTTCGTTGATGATCACCGCCTCCCCAGCGGCCACACGCTCCCAAACGGCGCCCTCGCTTTGCAGGAACCGCCAGTTGTCTTCATAGCTGGGCCCGACGCGCGCACCAAAAAGCTCGGCCGGCTGATCGGCAAGGCGCGTGTCGACGAACAGGATCGGCAGGATGGCGTCGGCGCGGTCTTCGGCAAACGCTTGCAACGCCTTGGCCTGTGCGGCGGTTTCGGTATTGACGTAAAGCTCGGCGGTCAGGCGTTGATCGAGAAAGCCGATAAAGGTCAGGCGGAAGCTCGACACCATGGTCGACACCCCCACATTGGCCGCCATCGCCAGCAGCAATGCCATTAGGGCAAGGCTCAACCCTGGCAGTTGCTGGCGTGTGTCGGCCCAGAACCACTCCCAGACGACGCCCTTGGCGCGTCGTTGCCCCAGCCGCAGGAGCACGTCTAGCAGCAACGGAAGCGCCAGCGCCGCGCCCAGCAGCAGGCACGCCAGGCTGGCAAATCCGAGGATCAGGCCGTCCCCCAGCAGCACCAGAAGTGCTGCCCCGGCCAGCAGCGCCACCGCGCCAAAGGCCTGCGCGCCACGATGCCGGCCGGCGGCCATAGCCCAGGCGCGCGCACCGGGGCTCGCCAGCACTGGCATCTGCCCAATGCGCCAAAGCGCCTGCGCCGCCGCGACCGAGGCGCCCAAAACGGCGATGGCGAGGCCGGAAAGCCACCAGGACGGGTGCAGGCGGAGCGTGCCGGACACTTGCGCGCCATAGAGCCCCTCCAAAGAGGCCGCGACATCCGGCAGAAGGCTCGCCGCCAACACATAGCCCAGCACCACACCGATACCGCCCGCGATCAGGGCGAGCGCGGCCAGTTCGAGCAGCAACAGCCAGATCAGGTGGCGCAACGACATACCCAGGGTGCGCAAGGTGCGCAGCATGCCGCGGCGCTGTTCAAACGCCAGCCCGATGGCCCCGTGCACGATAAAGATGCCGACAGCAAAGCTGAGCAGGCTGAAGGCAGTCAGGTTGAGGTGGAAACTGTCGGTCAGCTGCCCGATATCCGAGCTTTGCTGCGACGGTTGTTCCACCAGCGCAGGCGCGACACTGGCCAGCGGCGGGCGACCCAAGGGCTGTTCGGGTGCCACAATCAACCGGCTGAGCTGACCGGGGCGGTCCAGCACCACCTGCGCCACGCCGATATCGGTGATCGCGGTGCCGGGGGCGAGCCCGGGATCGCGGATCACCTCTTGCGACAGCTCGGTTTCCAAGGCGTCGGCAATCTCAGGATTGGCAAAAACCACGTTGCGCGACAAGAAGGTTTGCAACGGGTTTTCACCCGCTTGCGTGATTGGCCCGGCGCCGCCTGGCATGGTCAGTGGATCGATGCCGACAAGGCGGACGCGCGTTTCTCCGGCCCAGAGCGTGCCCTCCAGAACCGGGCCAACCTGCCATCCGGCGCGCCGCAGATCGACGAAGGTGGCCCGGTCAAAGCTGTCACCGGTCCGCGGCACCAACTGGTCGAACTGGCCTTCGCCAAGCACCGCTGCGGCGGCGTCATAGCTTGCCCGCGCCTCGGTATTGAGCGCCTGCACGCCAGACCAAAGCGCTGTGGCCAGCGCCAGCCCGATCACCAGCGTGAAGAGCTGCAAGAGGTTGCGCCGCCAGTAGGACAGCAGCGCGCTTAGCCCGGCCGCCGTCATTCCAGCTGCCCCCGGCTCAGACGCACTTGCCGGCCCATACGTGCCGCCAGCGCCGGCGAGTGCGTCACCATCATCAGCGCGGCACCGGCCTCTTCCACCAACGCCAGCAACTCGCCCAGCACGACGTCGGCGGTGGCCTCGTCGAGATTGCCGGTGGGCTCATCCGCCAGCACCAGCTTGGGCTGCGCGGCAAGGGTGCGGGCAATGGCGACGCGCTGCTGCTGGCCGCCGGAAAGCTGCTCGGGGTATTTCCCGAGATGGTCGGATAGGCCCAGCGTGTCCGCCAGATGCGCAGCGCGGTCCGGGTCCGCGCGCCCCGAAAGCCGCGCATGAAAGGCGATATTCGCCGCCACCGTCAGCGACGGGATCAGGTTGAACTGCTGAAAAACGATGCCAACCGTCCCGCGCCGCAAGGCCGCGCGCCCGCGATCGTCGAGCACGGCAATGTCCTGGCCGTCGATGCGGATGCGCCCACCATCGGCCCGGTCCAACCCGCCCACCAGATGCAACAGCGTGCTCTTGCCCGAACCGGACTCGCCTGTCAGCGCCAGTGTCTGGCCGGCGGCAAGGCTAAGCGACACGCCGCGCAGCACCGGGACCGGCCCCTCGGGTCCGTCATACGACTTCTCAAGCGCTTCGATGTCGAGCAGCATGGCATCTCCTTCCGCCGCAAACCTATTGCAGGCAGACGGATTGGAAAGCGCCAAAAGACCGACGTGCCAAATCAAGCCGCCACGCGATGGACTTCGCGGCGGAATAGGATACCTCTTCGCATCATGATGATCCTCACGCTTGACACCTTGCGCAACCCGGCCATCCTCGAGACGCGCAGCCTGCCGCGGCGCTTCCTCGGCCGAGTGATGCCTCTGCCGCGCCGGGCTGGGTGGCGGAACGTTGTGCGTCTGATCTTCGAGATCCAGATCCTGCGCTATCTGAGCGTGCTCTTGCCCTTCGTGATCGCAATGCTGGTCTGGCCCAATCTGGCCTTTCCACTGGCGCAGGCACCGCTGGCGATGATCGTCGTGATCGCTTTTGTCGAGGTCAAGCTGCTCAGCCTATCCGACACGGCGCGTGAACGGCTGATGTCAGAGGATGACGCCGAGCGCGTGCTCGACACGCTCCGATTGCGCGCGCGGCAAGTCCTGTCACGCATCGCCGCGCGACACGATCTGGCCGAAGGTGAGCTGCATCTGGTGGTCGAGCAATCCGAAATGGCGCGTGTGCCGCCGTTGACTTTGGTCTCCGTCCAAGCCGACACGCCGGCCCGCTTGCTGCGTCTGGACGCGGGTGACCGGGCCGAGCTTGCGCAGCTTTTTGAAGGCGACCTGTCCGAGCGCGATCTGCATCACGCCAATCTTCGGATGAACGATTTCCTGCGCATGGTCGCGCTGGAGACGCGCGGCGTGTCGGCCCACCAGAGGCTCGCCGCGCGTCTGCAGCAACGCCGCGAAAAAGAGGCCCCGGCATGAGCGTCAATGCCCGGCACCTGCCTGCCGGCGCCGCGCTGGACGTGCTTCGCCAGGCCTGGCGCGCCCAGGCCGCGGGTGATCTGACGGCCAGTTGGATGCTGCATGGCCGGCCGGGTGTGGGCAAAACCCAGATCGTCGGCGATCTGGCGCACGAGACCGGCGCGCGGCTTTATGATCTGCGCCTGACCACCATCGAGCCACAGGATCTGCGTGGTCTACCCTATTACGATCACGAGACGCGCCGCACGGTTTGGTACCGCCCCGACGATCTGCCCGACAAGGGCCCCGCAGTGCTGTTTCTCGACGAATTGACCGCCGCAGCCCCACAGCTGCAGCCGGTGGTTTACGGGCTTCTGCAAGAGCGCCGGGTAGGGGGCCACTGCCTGCCTGATCAGGTGCTGCTGGTCGCCGCGGGCAACACCGTCGAAGACGGCGCCATCGCTTATGACATGGGCACCGCACTGTCGGATAGGCTGATCCATCTGGTGGTCACCGCCGAGGCCGAGGATTGGATCCGCGGTTACGCCCTGCCACGCGGTCTGCACCCGGCGGTGACCGCGTTTATCCGCAGCCGGCCTGACCTTTTGGAAACCTCCGAAGACGCCCTGCGCCGCGGCGACATGGTGGCCTGCACCCCCCGCAGCTGGGAACGCGCCTCGCAGATCCTACAGGCCGCCCCCGCGCGGCAGATCCGCGATGCCATGTTGGCCGGCACGCTGGGCGCCGCCGCCGCTGCCGAGTTTGCGCTGGTGGCTGATGAGATCGCGGCGACCGTGCAGCTCGACGACATGCTCGCCGCCTCGCGCCGCGCCCGCAGCGCGATGTATCCCAAATCGCTGCACGGTCTGACGGCGCTGACCTGCGCACTGCCGCAGGCGGTGCGTCGTGACACGCTGCCCGCCGGTATCGAAATCCTCGAAGATATGCGGCATCTGGGGGATGAGCCCTTCACCCGCCTGCCGATGTCAGAGCTCGCCGCCTTCGGGTTTGAGGCCCTGATCGCCCGGGCTCTGTCTCAGGGCTGGGAGGAGGCGTTCGAAGGCTCGGATGCCTACGCGGCCTATGCCGCCGCGCGCGAAAAGGCCGGGCTGTGAGCCATTCCGCCCGCGCCGCCCAAGCGCTGGCGCATCTGGCCGAACGCGACCCGGCGCTGTCCGTATTGGCGCTCTGGTGTGCACATCGCGACGGCGACAGGACCGAAACCGCCGGGACGCAGATCCGCTACGGCCCTGATTTCGTGGGTTTGAGCCTGGCTGAGCAGATCGGCACGGTCGGCCATCACGTCCTGCACGTCGCCCTGCGCCACTCCGCCCGCCAAGACGCCATGGCCGCCCGCTACGGCGGTGATTTTAATCCCGACCTTTTTGGCCTTGTGGCCGACGCTTTGGTGAACGAAACGCTGCTGCTGGCTGAGCACGGACTGCCACGCCCGGCCGTCACCGTCACCGGCCTACTGCAAGAGGCTGGTGAGCCGGTCGACACCGCCATCGGCGCGCTCTCCGCCTGGGATGCCGAGCGACTCTACCTGAAACTCTCCGCCGATCCGGACCGCGCCGGGCGCGCCAAGGCCTATGGCGACCGGCTGGGCTGGAAGCCCGATCTCGGCACGGGTGATATTCGTGGCGGGCCCGAGGACGAGGGCAAGACCGATCCGGCGGAATGGCAGGGCCGTTTGGCGCGCGCGATGCAGGCCGGTCGCCAAGCGGGCACCGGGATCGGGCAAATCGGCGCGCCGCTGGCCGATTTTGCGCCGCCGCAAGTGCCCTGGGAGCGGCAGCTGCGCGGTCTCATCACCCGTGCGCTGAGCGTCGATCCAAAACCGGTCTGGCGGCGCCCCGCCGGCCGCTGGGTCGCGATGGAGGCACAGGCCCGCGCCTATGGCCGGCCCACGCCGGTCTTTCAACCGCAGCAACGGCTGCTGACAGACCGCCCGCGGGTGATCGTCGCGCTCGACACCTCAAGCTCCATCGACGCCCGAACACTGCGCCTCTTCGGCGCCGAGATCGACGGCATCCTAAGGCGCAGCGGCGCCGAGGCGCGCCTGCTCGGTTTCGACACCGAGGTGCATCTCGATATCGCACTCTCCCCCGCGCAATGGCGCAGCCAACTGCACCGCCACCCCCTGCGCACCGGCGGCGGTACGGATTTCGGCCCCGCACTGAAAGAAGCAGCCCGCTATGACCCGTCTATCGCCATCATCCTCACCGATCTCGACGGCCCCACAGGCCCCGCACCCCGGTTCCCCGTGATCTGGGCCACCCCCAATGACCCACCCGACCCCGGTTTTGGACGGATCCTGAAACTGCCGAACGGCGCCACTTATGATTGACCTCGCTTCCACCCCAATTCGCGATTGTCGTCGAATCTGCCGCCTGCAACTCGCAACGCGGTTACTCTGCCGGCCGGATACCTTTGGAAAATCATACAAAAGCATCAGCTAGCCCGTGTTTTTGGGCTGTGCTTCTGAGAGCCTTTTGCAAATCTGTTTGCAACGAGCAGAGAACAACCGTGGGGGGGTAGTGTTCCCCCGTTCTTTCGGCAGTCTATTAGACCCTAAGAAAACAGGGATTGCCGTACAACAATGTTTGGGGGTCAGATTGACGGAAGACTCTGGATAACAAGAGTTCCGAAAATCAACCCAAGATTGTGCCTCTACTCTCAGTTTGGGTCATTCGAAACACCCGGGTGTGTCGCCTCGCGATTTCATCAGGTTTGAGCGCGAATTGTCTGGATCAACCAATTACGCAGCTTTCAGACCAAGGATGTCCCGCGCCTCGGACGGTGTTGCAACGGGTCGTTCGTACTTGGCGCAAAGGTCTGCTGTGCGCCGGACCAAGGCTGCGTTGGAGGGGGCCAGGGTGTTGCGGTCGAGGCGGACGTTGTCTTCCAACCCGGTGCGGGCGTGGCCGCCGGCGTTGATGGCCCAGTGGTTCAACTCGAGTTGGTGACGTCCGATCCCCGCAGCGCACCAGGGGGTCTCGGGACCGAACAGCCGTGCGACGGTTTTGACGTAGTAGTCGAACACATCGCGGTCGGCCGGCATCGCGTTCTTCACACCCATGACGAACTGCACATAAGGGGTGCCCACGAGAGCGCCCGCATCGGACATCTCTTTGGCCTTGAGGATATGCGACAGATCAAAGGCTTCGATCTCGGGCTTCACGTCGTATGTCCGCATCTCACTGGCCAGCCAATCGACCAGATCCGGTGGGTTTTCGTAGACGCGGGTCGGGAAGTTGTTGGAGCCCACCGACAAAGAGGCCATGTCTGGCCGTAAGGGCAACATGCCGCCGCGCGTCTTGCCGGCGCCGGATCGGCCGCCGGTGGAAAACTGGATGATCATGCCGGGGCAGTGTTTCTCCAGCCCCTCTTTGAGGCGCGCGAATTTTTCTGGGTCGGACGAGGGCGTTTCATCGTCATTGCGCACATGCGCATGGCAGATCGTGGCGCCCGCTTCGAACGCTTCATGGGTGCTTTCGACCTGTTCCGACACCGTGATCGGCACCGCCGGGTTGTTGGCCTTGGTCGGCAGAGAGCCTGTGATCGCAACACAGATGATGCAGGGTTTGCCCATGGTCAGACCTTAGCCAGCACAAAATCAAACTCGACGTCCCAATACGGCCCGTCAAAGCCAACCTCCGCCGCGCGGCTGCGATCCTCGACCAGGTTGAAATCAGCCAGCAGGCTTTCCTTCACGCCAAACACCGCGTCCGAGTTGATGTAGGGATCATCGGGATCGAAGATATGCGTTGTCAGCGGGTCGTACCCGTCAGCCGTGACAATGTAGTGCAGATGCGCCGGGCGGTTCGGATGCCGCCCCAGATCAGCCAGCAGTTTTCCCACCGGGCCGTCATCCGGAATAGGATAGTATTTCGGTTTCACAGCCTTGAACCAATAGGTGCCGTCAGCCCCGGTACGGAAGACGCCGCGCAGGTTGAAATCCGGTTGATGGCCCTTTTGCTGAACGTCGTAGAAGCCTTCGTCATTGGCCTGCCAGACGTCGATCTTGGCGCCTTCAATGGGATTGCCGTCAGTGTCGAGAATACGCCCGCGCACCACCATGTCCTCGCCCTTGTGATCCAGACAGATATTGGTGCCCATCGGATAGGCCGGCGCGTCGGCGACGTGGAACGGGCCCAGAACCGTGTTCTCGGAGGCGCCGGACGGGCGGCGCGAGTTGATCGCGTCGACCAACATGGACACGCCGAGCACGTCGCTGAGCAGGATGAATTCCTGCCGCCACTCATCACATTTGTGGCCCGTGTCGGTGAGGAACATGATGGCCTGAAACCACTCCTCCTGCGTCGGCTCGATCTCTTTGACCGCCTCGTGCAGTTTGCGGGTGATGACCTCCATGACCTCCCGCAGGCGGGCGTCTTTGGCATTGGCATTCCGACCGGTGACAACCTCAACGCTGTCCGCTTCGGTGAAGTAGCCTTTTTCATGTGCTTGCATTTCGTGTCCCTCCCTCAGCGTGCCAGGATCTTGGTCAGGACGCGTTTCAGATCGGCTTCGGGGGCGTCGGTCATCGTCTCGGCGCGCCAGGCGACGTGTTGGTCGGGCCGGACCAGGATGCAGCCGGAATCGGTGATCTCGCGGGCGCGCGCCCAGTCGCCGGTGAGATCCTCGATCTCGCGCCGTGGTCCGACCAGATGCACGCGAATGTCCATGCCGAATTCCGCGCCAAGCGCCTTGGCGGCCTCACCCCAGGCCTCACCGCCGATGCCGGTGAAAAGTGTGAACTGCCCGCGCCCGCTGAGATCAAGGGTGGAGTGTTTGTCACCCGTTTTGTGATCGAAAAGCCAGACATGCGGGATGCGGGCGCCGGGCCAAGTGGTGGGCTGATAATGCAGCTCGGCGTCAAGCTCAAAGGCAGGCTCGAGCTGGCCATCGGTTTCCACCGCGCTTGACCGGTAGCGCTGGTTCATCTCGACGCCATGCGCGTCGAACTCGTATTTCTTGAAGGCGATGGCGTCGCGGATTGCTGCACGCTGCTTTTCGGCCGCGGGGGTGGTGTCGCAGCGGGCTTCGAGGTTTTCCTGCATGATTTCCGGCTTGACCCCTTCGGCCATGCCCAGCGCTTCGAAGATCGGACCGAATTCGCCGATCGACTGGTTGGCGCGGGTGACGATCTGCTTGGCAACCGGCGCGCGTTCCTCGGAATAGCTGTCGAGCAAGCCCGGACCCGCCTGCCCCTTGAGCACCGCGGCCAGCTTCCACGCCAGGTTAAAGCCGTCCTGGATCGAGGTGTTGGAGCCCAACCCGTTGGAGGGCGGATGCCGGTGCGCGGCGTCGCCCATGATAAACACGCGGTCTGACTGCATGTTGGTGGCGTACATGTTGTTGACGGTCCAGGTGTTGGCGCTGATCAACTCGATTTCCAGCTCGGGATCACCCACCAATTGCCGCGCCACTTCCGTCGCCATCGCCTCATCGACTTCAGGCGCCGGCTGGTTGATGTCATACCCCCAGACGATCAGCCATTCGTTCCATGGCCGGACCATGCGCACCAGACCCATGCCGATCCCACCCACATCCGCGCCGGGCTGCATCACCCAGTAAAGCACCGACGGCCGGTGGGCGACGTATTTGGACAGATCCGCCTTGAAGAGGATGTTCATCGACCCGCCGACGCCCATCTGCCCCTCAAACGGCAGGTTTTCATGCTCGGCCACCAACGAATTGCCACCATCAGCGCCAACAAGGTATTTGGACCGCACGGTGAATTCCTTGCCCGAGAGGCGATCAAGACAGGTGGTCGTCACGCCGTCGGCATCCTGTTCATGCCGCAGGTATTCAACCGACATCCGCGCTTGGGTCCCGCGGCGGCAAGCGGTGCCGAACAGGATCGGCTCCATGAAGGTCTGCGGCAGGTCGATCATCAGGCAGGGCGAGGCCAGCTGATGTTCGGCACGGGAAAGCGGGTGTTTGCCCCAGCTTTTCATCCGGCCGATTTCTTCGCCCGCCAGGCTTTCGCAAAAGACGTTCTCACCCATCAGATCCTGGTGCGCGCCGTGCATATAGGCTTCGGCTTCGACCTCATGGCCCAAATCGCGCAGCACCTCCATGCAACGCTGGTTGGTGATATGCGCGCGCGGCGTGTTGGCCAGCCAGCGATAGCGGTTCACCGCCATGTTCTCGACGCCGTAGCTCGACAAGAGCGCCGCTGTCGCCGACCCTGCCGGTCCGGTTCCGATGATCATGACGTCTGTTGTGAATTCGGCCATGGTTTAGACCTCCCGTTTTGTGTTGGAACCGCCGACAAGACGGCGACGAATTGGAAAGAGTTGCAGCCCGGTGCGTTCAGAGATCAGCCCCCAAAGACCGCGCGGCGCAAAGAGCATGACGCTGATGCCAATGAGGCCAAGCACCATCAGGTACCAGCTGCCGTAATCCGCCAGCAGGCTTTGCAGCACGAAAAAGACCAGCACGCCAAGGATCGGGCCTTCGATTGTGCCGATCCCACCGATCACGACGATAAAGATGACGTAAGCCGTCCAGTCGGTGACGCTGAAAGCGGCATCGGGCGAAATCCGCGCCTTTTGCAGATAGATCAGCCCACCGGCGAGCCCGGTTCCAAAGGCCGATGTCAGAAACACCACCCATTTCATGCGGCTTGCGTCGACCCCAACGGACTTGGCGGCCTCGGTGTTGTCGCGGACCGCTGCCAGGGCGAGACCGCGTTTGGTGCGCAAGAGCCAGTAGACGCCGGCAATGGTGATGACGGCGAGTGTCAAGGCCAGCCAGTAAGACAGGATGTCCCGCGCGGCACTGGCGCGCACGTCAAAAAGCGCACGGATGCCATCGACAAAGGCCAGCTCGCGCAGCGCATCACGCGGCAGCGACGTGCCGGTGCCGCCACCCACGCCGCGCCATTGCGCGACCGACAGGCGCGCAATCTCGGCAATCACCCAGGTACCGATGGCAAAGTACGCCCCCTGCAGGCGGAACGCGAAAAAAGCGGTGGGGATGGCCAGCAACAGGGCGGCCACCCCTCCCAACAGGATCGACAGGATCGGATCGGCGCCGCCCAGGATGACCGCGCCATAGAGCGCGTAGGCGCCGATGCCGACAAAGGCCTGCTGCCCCACCGATACCAGCCCGCCATAGCCCGCCAGCAGGTTCCAGTACTGCGCCAAAGTCAGCATCGTCAGGATGAAGAACAGATCCTGGATCATCCCGCGCGAGGCATAGGCCGGCGCCGCAAAGAGTGCCACGATCAGGACCGCGGCGGCGATCAGCGTGGCAGTCGAGGCCGGCGTGCGAAGAGTGACGGAATAGGCGGTAGCCATGCTCAATTCCCCCTCGGAAACAGGCCACGCGGGCGGATCAAGAGAACGACCAGAAAGGCAACATGGCCGGCGAGGATCTGCCATTCGGGGTTAATCGCGGCACCAACGGTCTGCGCGACACCGATGATCACACCGCCCAGTAGCGTGCCCCAAAGGCTGCCAAGCCCACCGATGATGACCGCCTCAAAGGCGTAGATCAGGCGCGCAGGACCAATGGAGGGATCGAAATTCGCCCGCACACCCAGATAGAGCGCGGCGATGGCAGCCACGACCATGGCAAGGCCGGTCGCCGTGGCAAAGACCCGTTCCGGTTTGATGCCCATCAGGCTCGCGGTCACCGCATCGTCCGACGTCGCGCGGAACGCGCGCCCGATGGCGGTGCGATAAAAGATGTGGTTCAGCACGACGATCACCAGAATGGCCGAGCCAAAGGTCAACAGCGGCAGAACCCCCATGCTGATCGGCCCGACACTGATCGAGGCGGTCTCAAGCGCCCCGGCCGAGATGCGCTGACTGTCCGCCGAAAACCCTTCGAGCAAGCCGTTCTGGATCACAACCGACAACCCGAAAGTCACCAGAAGCGGCGGCAGGATGTCTTCGCCCAGCGTGCGGTTCAGGACCAGCTTTTGCAGCGCCCAGCCCAGTGCGAACATCAGTGGCGCGGCGATGAGGATGGCGAAGAACGGATTCAATCCCAGCACCGTGACGCTGATTAGGATAATATAGGCCCCGAGGATAATCAGATCGCCATGGGCCAGGTTGACCAGACGCATGATTCCGAAAACCAGGCTGAGACCAGCGGCGAACAGGGCGTAAAGCCCGCCCAGCAGAATGCCTTGGATGATGGTGTCGATCCAGATCATGCAACAGCTCCGAAATAGGCGGCGTGGATGTCATCGCGGCTGATCTCGGATGGGCGGCCTTCCAGCGTGACCCGGCCCTCCATCATGCAATAGACCCGGTCCGCCACAGCGAGGGCCTGGCCGATATCCTGCTCGACCACGATCACGCTGGCGCCACTTTCCTTGATCTTGGGCAGGGCGGCGTAGATGTCTTTGATCACCACGGGGGCAAGGCCCAGGCTGATCTCGTCACAAAGCAGCACATAGGGGTTCGACATCAGCGCGCGGCCGATGGCGACCATCTGTTGCTGCCCACCGGAAAGCGCCGTGCCGGGGTTGTGCCGCCGTTCGCGCAGGATCGGGAACAGCTCATAAATCGTCTCAAGCGTCCAATAGCCAGCGCCGTCATGGCCGGCGGCCAGCTCCATCGGGTCCGGCGCACCGGTGAAGCGCGACAGAAAGCTGTCGATCCGGTCACCCAGATCGCGCCCACCCTTGTGCTGCCCGCCGATGATCAGGTTTTCCTCGACACTAAGCGAGGGAAAAAGCTTGCGCCCCTCCGGCACCATGGCGATGCCGCGCTTCATGATGGTGTCGGCGGGCAGATGGCCGATGGGGGTTTCATTATGCAGGATCTGCTCGGGCGCGTTGCGCAAGACCCCGGTTATCGACCGCATCAGCGTAGTCTTGCCCGCGCCGTTTGCGCCAATGATGGCGACGGTCTCACCCTGCTCCAGATGGATGTCGACGCCGAAGAGCGCCTGGAAATCCCCGTAATGCGCGGTCAATCCTTTGGTTTCCAGCAAAGCCATCAGACGTCGATCCCCAGATAGATTTCCTTGACCTCACGGCTTTCCATGATCTCACCCGGATCGCCGATCCCGATGACACGACCGAAATCCAGCACCAGCAGCCGCTCCACCACGCTGGTCAGGGCATGCAGAACATGTTCGATCCAGATGATCGTCACACCTTCGGCATGGATGTCCTTGATGGTCTGGATCAGCGATTTGCATTCCGCGTCGGTCAGCCCACCCGCGATCTCGTCCAGCAGCAAGAGCTTTGGCTCCGTCGCCATCGCCCGCGCCAGTTCCAGCCGCTTGCGCTCCAGCAGCGACAGCGACCCGGCAGGCGCGTTTGCCTTTGGCATCAACCCGGTACGCTCCAGCACATCAGCGCAGTCACCCGTCACCTCGGCCTCGGAGGCTCGCCGCCCGTGCGTGGCGGCGACCAGCAGGTTCTCGAACACCGTGAGTTTTTCAAACGGCTGCGGGATTTGGAAGGACCGCCCTACCCCGTCGAGGCAACGCCGCATCGGCGGCACGCGGGTGACGTCCTGGCCGTCGAACCGGATGCTGCCCGCATCCGACATCAGATTGCCGGTGATCAGGTTGAACAACGTAGACTTGCCAGCCCCATTGGGCCCGATGATCCCAAGCGCCTGGCCCTCGGGGACGTCAAAGCTGACGCCATCGGTCACTTTCAGTGATCCAAAGCTCTTTGACACGTTTTGAAGGCTCAGCATGGTCATTGGGTGTCCCCGCCCCGGGCTTGACCCGGGGCCTCATCCTTGTTCTCGACACCCCAGGTCGGACCCGGAGCGCGCCATCTGTCAGGTGTCAGGTGATGGGTTCCATCACACCGCCGGTGGGCACGTCCGGTGCGGTCTGATTATCGACAATCACCAGGTCATAGCCGCCGCCATCCTTCAACCGCCATTGCCCGCCGACCAGCGGCGTTTTGGCGACGTTCTTCGCGGCAAAGGGTGGCAGACCGGCGCCATTCCAGGCCAGAGGTCCGACGATGGTGTTGAGATTTGTGGCCGCGATCGCCTCGGACACTTCATCGGGGTCGCTGCTGTCGCTGACCCGGCCCATGGCATCCGCCGCCACCTCGAACAAGGCGTGGACAAACCCGATCGGCTGGGTCCAGGAACGGCCCGTCGCCGTGGTGAACCCCGCCGCCAGATCCCCCGCGCTCATCCCGTTCAGCGAGGACGAAAACGGATGGGTTGGCGACCACCAGACCTCGGACGACAGGTTGTGACCGGTGTCGCCGAGCGCCTCGACGGCCTGCGGGAACAAGATGGCCTTGCCGATCGAGGCTGCCTTGGGCGTGAATCCCTGCTGCTTGGCCTGCGTCCAGAACGTGGTGAAATCCGGCGGGATGACCACGCCGGTGACAATCTCGACGCTCGCCGATTTGAACGCGTTGATCTGGGCCGAGAAATCGTCGGTCAGGTTCTGATAGCGGCCCGGATCGGTCAGGGTATACCCTTGCGCGTCCAGCACTGGGGGGAAGCCGACATTGGGATCACCCCAGGCATTGCCGTCGCCGTCATTGGGAAAGAGACCACCGACCGATTTGTTGGTATCCAGCTGCGCCCACATGTTGGTGAAGACAGCGATCACGTCCTCCAGCCCCCAGAAGAAGTGATAAGCGTAGTTGAAGGGCTGCCAGCTTGCGGGGTCGCCAGGGTTGCCCTGCTGGCCGATGAACCACGGCTGCCAGGGCGCGACGGTCGAAATGCAAGGGATCTCCTCGTTTTCGCAGGTGGTTGTCACCGGGTTGGTGGTCTCGGGCGTCGACGCCACCAGCATCAGATCGATCTCATCATCGACGATCAGCTCCTGCGCCACTTCCGCGGCCCGGTTGGGATTGGATTGGCTGTCTTTGACGATCACCTCAAAGTTAGCGCCGGCCTCGGTGCCCGCAAAGCCGTCAAGGATGAACTGGTCGGCCTCGGCAAAAGCGGCCAGCGGGCCCGATTGCGGGGTCACATAGCCGATCCTGATCTTTGCCCCCTGCGCGATGGCCGGGGCCGCCAAGCCACCTGCGGCAAGTGCGACGCCAGACGCGGCGGTCGACTGGAGCAGTTTCCTGCGTGTGATCATGTGAAATCCTCCCAATTTCCGTGTTTTAGTGTTTTGGCGCCTGTCCGTGGAACGCCGCGTCCAGAAGCGCGCGAATGCCATCGCGCGTCACCGGCGCCGGGTTCCAATAGGCGTTTTGCGTGGCCAGATCGGCAGCGCGATCCAGGTCTGCCTCCCGCAGACCCAAATCAGCCAGCCGGGTGGGCGCGCCCATCTTTTCGGAGAACGCATGCAGGGCCTGGCCCGCGCTCTCACCGCCGAAAATCTCTGCCACCGGGGCCAGAAGATCCGGCACGGCACCCGCGTTGAAGCCAATGGCATGGGGCAGAATGATCGCGTGGGTTTCGGCATGCGGCAGGTCAAAACTGCCGCCCAGCGTGTGGCACAGCTTGTGATGCAGCGCCATGCCCACCTGCCCCAGAACGGTGCCGCAGAGCCACGCGCCATAAAGTGTCTCGCCCCGAGCATCCAAATCGCCCGGATTCTCAACAACACGCGGCAGCGCCTCGGCAAAGGCGCGCATCCCTTCGACGGCCAGGGCGCTCGACAGCGGGTTGCGGTCTTGCGCGTAAAGCCCCTCTGCCGCGTGCGCGATGGCATTGAGCGCGCTGGTGACCGTCATTGGCACCGGCAGGCTTGCCACCAGTTCGGCATCGTAGAGGATCACCTCCGGCTGGACCTTCGGATCCTTCAGCGTGGTCTTCCGCCCGCGCTCCGTCTGGCCCAGGATCGGCGTTGCCTCGGACCCGGCATAGGTCGTGGGTACAACGATCTGTGGCAGGTCGGTGCGATAGGCGATGGCCTTGGCCAACCCTGTGGTCGAGCCGCCACCGACAGCCACAAGACAATCAGCGCCAATCTCCTCAACCTGCGCAATCGCCTCTTCGGTCACCGCAACAGGCGTGTGCATCGTGGCGCCGGTAAAGACGCCGGCGGCGCGCTCACCCACATCCTTGGCAAAGGCCAGCGCAGTCTCGGCCTGCTGCGGTGTTGACAGGATCAGCGCGCGCTGCCCACCGATCCGCGCGATTTCCGCGCCGACCTGATGCCGGACGCCCGGACCAAAGCTGACCCGCACCGCGGCGCTTTGGGCGACAAACTCGCGCTGAAAGAAGGACATCGATGCTCCCCACCATGACGTTGCGTGCATCGATAGCAGAGATGAATTTCGAATTTGATCGAATTACAGGGCATCTATATAACATCATGTTATGAAAATAGACCCAAGACACCTCGAAATCCTGGCGGCCATCGTCGACAATGGCGGTTTGACCGAAGGCGCCGAGGCACTTGGCAAGTCGCAGCCTTCGATCTCTCGCACCTTGTCGCAACTTGAAAGCCGCATCGGCGCGCCCTTGTTCCACCCCGGGCGGCGCCCACTCAAGGCGACCGAGCTGGGCTTGTCCCTCGCCGCGCAAGGCCGCAGCGTCTTAGAGGCAACCCGCGTGGCCGGCCAGATCGTGGACCGGTACCGCACCGGGCATACCGGGCTTGTCCGCGTTGCGGGAACGCCGGTGTTCATGGACGGCGTGGTCGCTGGCATTATCGCCAGGTTTCAGCAGCACATGCCGGACGTGCTGGTGGAACAAAGCTATGGTTATGCCGACGCCCTGATCGACCGTTTGCGCAACGCGACGCTGGATCTGGCGATTATCCCGCTCCAGCAAGGGCAAGTGCCGGACGACCTGCGGTTTCAGCCCATTTTGCCGGGGTTAAACGTAATCGCCTGTCGAAACGGACACCCGCTTTTGCGGCGCAAATCGATCACCCTGTCGGACATTTCGCAATACTCCTGGATCGCCCCACCAACCAACAGCCCGCTCTACCGCGACCTTCAAAGGGCCCTCGCCAAGATCGGAGCGAAGGATTTCCGCATCAACTTTTCCGGCGGATCGCTGGCGTCTGTTGTCAGCATCCTCGCCGGCTCCGACAGCCTGACCGTGCTGCCCTATTCGGTGGTCTTCGAGATGAAAAACCAAAACCAGATCTCGGCCCTGACACTGGAAATCGGCCACCCTGACCGGATGTTGGGCGTGTTGTCGAAGGAAACGCCAGACAAGAACCCAGCGGGTGAGCGCTTCAAGTCCTTTGTCATCTCACAATTCGAAAGCCTATCGCGGAGGATCAATCAACATAGGCAAGAGCAACTCTGGCGGTAGTCACGTGCACCCACCGTAAGTGGCCAAATCTCGAATCCTCCCCGAAAAATGCTGGTATGGCTCTTCCATCTTTTTTATTGGTTTTTTGATGGGTCCAGTTTCCGGAAGCGACAAAGCGCGGAACGCCGACCCACTAGTTGCCGAATGCAAAGGGTTCCAGTTTGATCTTGGTGGGGCCACGACTCTGTTGATTGGCAACGTCTCAAACACCTCATGGCGCCAGTAAAATGAACCATTAAGTTTCTCTTGGAAACAACTTCATGACCATCATACGACCGGTTCGAAATGTGACGATCGCCCTTTGGCAACGCTGTGAACACGGCATCGGCCATGGTTTTTCACTCTTTGAGAAGCCGATACTTGAAGTACTCGTCATCGACCCGGATTTCTGCTCAGATGGCCAGCCAAATCTCGCCATCCCCTTGCAGTGCGCAATATCGAACCAGGATGGGCTGGCCTTTTTCGTGGCAAGGTTGCGAAAGGTGCAACATGGGCATTGGCGGTTTTTGAGTGGGTCGCAGAACCGGAGGTTCGGACTGAGTGGGTTGCTCAAAAACTGCCCGTTACAGCGCTGCAAATCCATGCGGAACGATTGCGATTGCCCCAGGCCAAAGTCCTTGGCGCAACTGATTGGAACTTGTCAGAGAGATTGCCTCGTTCATGCGATCCACGGGCGGTTTATCTTTTACTCGTACTTCAGGCGTTCACGATATAGCTTGCTTTCGAGACTTGGTCAGACACCGCCAAAAACCTCGCCGCCCTACACAGCAACAGGTAAACTTGATCGCAGGCGGGCGAGCATCGCGGTGCGTCGCGACGAGCTTTGGTTCCTTTGTCGCGAAGCAAATCTGCGAGTGCGCCTAAAGAGCATTGCAATGCATGGTTTTGGCGAAAATGCTAAGTCTTCTTGCCAACTGAAATGGACGGGCATTGACCCACCAAATCAACGATCAGCCGCAGCAGTGCAACTGAAAACGTGCTCCGTTGTGCCAGGCGCTTTGTGTCGCGTGCTTTCAGCAGGCGGATTGGCCGCAAGCATAAGCTTTCAAAGAAAAAGCTGGCCACAAGGTGGTGCCCGTCTTTAAGGTTAAACATCCGGATTGCATGCCGGGTCAGCCGGGCAAGGCAATCCGTTCCGAAGTGGTGGTATCACTCAAGGGGGGAGGATGAACCATGTCTGACGACGCATCGAATGCCGAAGAAGCGCTTGTGAATGCGCGGGCGAAAACTGCAGAGACGGTTGCGTTAAGCCGCGAAGAAATCCGGCAAGAGACCGCGAAGATCGGGTTGGACGCGGTCAAGCGACATCGCGCCGAGACACCCTCCCACCTGGAGCCGCATGGCAATCCCACGACTCAGACCGTGTATTACCGTTCGGTGAAAATCACCGATATCGATTTCGATGAAGACGGGCTTGAGCCGATCACCCATGGCATCGATCTGGGGCTGCAAACGCCCGAAGGATACGAACGCCCTGCCGTGGGGGTGCGCATCACAACCGAACAGACCTGGCAGCCCATGGGCATTGCGCTGGGCCAGCTGTTGCACAGTATCGCGCTTGCACCCGGCGAGGTGACGAAAGTCGCCGTGCTGGATTGGCAACGCCGCGCGGCAGGCCGGGCGTCAGAAAGCACAAGCCAAGACGAAGCGCTGCGCGCGGAAAACCAACAGGATACAGCCCATAGCGACGTGACCTCGTCGGTTGCGCATGAAACGCAACACGGCAGTTCGAACGTAAATACAAACGGCGCCAGTTCGCAGTCAGGGACGTCCAATACCAGTATCCTGGGCGGGTTTTTCGGCGGTGGCGGTGGCGGCGGCATCCTCGGAAGCATGCTGGGCGGCGGCGGAGGCCTTTTTGGTGGCGGGCTTGGTGCCATCGGCAGCATGTTTGGCGGTGGTGGCGGCGGCGGGTTGCTTGGTGGCATCGGGAGCTTGTTTGGCGGTGGCGGCAGCAAACCATCCTCGATCGGCAGCTCAAGCAACTCGGGCGTGTCGACAAGCGTCAGCCGGACATCGGGCGAAAAGGACGTGTCGCTGTCTGAGACCGATTGGATTCACAGCTTAACGTCACAAGCGGCGTCCTCCAGCCGCAGCCGTCGCGCCGCCTCGATTCAAGAGACGTCGCAGGACGAAAACGAAACCGCATCGTCCCGGGTTCTGGCCAACTACAACCACATGCACACGCTGAATGTGATGTATTACGACGTTGTGCAGAAATACCATGTGCGCACCAGGGTCAAATCCTACGAACGGCTGCTGTTCATTCCGTTCAAGCCGCTGACATTCGACGCGCATCTGGTCGATCAATACGCACTGGAATTGCTGGCCGCGGCGCTTCATCGGGCCGAAGTGCATTGGGCGGAAACCATTCTTCGGCGGAACGCGTCCGAAAATGTCGGGCCTGGCCTGTCCCCACCGGACATCGACGGGTTGTGCGGGCATCTCAACATCAACACGCTCTATTACAGCTCCGTCATCTGGATGAACATGAACTCGCTGCAGCTCAGCCGGGCGCTGCGCTACTACAGCTATGAAGGGAGATCGGTTGCGGCCAGCGTGGATTTGCGCCCGGTGGCCATCACCGGGAATTACCTGGGCTTTGTCTGGCCGTTTGCACCGGGTGACAGCGCCCCGACCCCGCAACGCGTCTACACATTTACCGAAGACGATCGCCAGCGGCCTGCGGCGGGAACCCTGATGGACGTGAGCCTGCTAAACCCGCGGTACCGGCTAGGGGATGTTCTGGTCAGCGTGACCACCGTCGATCAGGTGACGACGACCTTGAACATGGGGCCCGCGAACCGGGACGCGAATGAAAGCTTTGTTATCCCGATGCAAGACATCGCGATGATCCAAATCGATATCACGGCCATCAGCCCGGTCAAATTCGGTGCGGGGCATCCCCCCGCCTTCACGATCATGGCGTACTTGGGGCTGCAGAAAAATGACGGGCGGGTGGCCATCCCGACGCTTTTGACGATGTTGCCTGATCCCGATCCCAATGACCCGGCGCGTCAAACGTTCTCGGCCTCGGCCCAGCTGCTGACGGGCAAAACGATCTACGGCCCGCCCCCGGATGAGGCGGAAGAAGAATGGTACGGTCAGTTCAATGACCATGCGGTCACCGAAGGCGAAATTGACCTGCCAACTGGTGGTGTTTTTGCCGAAGGTGTGTTGGGCAGCGCCACAGCGGCCGAAAAGCTCGACATGTCGCGGTTCTGGAATTGGCAGGATTCGCCGATTCCGATTTTGCCGCCCGACATCAACCCGGTCGACGTGGCGTCCCGCTATCAGAACGCGGCCGCCGCGACGCATGGGCTGGAAACGAGTGCTGCAGCGTTGCAGCAATTGGGGCCGGTGCCGATGCTGCAGGGGCTGCTTGCGGCCAGCGACGTGATGAAATCCAACCTGTTCCGCGACATGAGCGGCGCCAAAGAAGCCGCGCAAAACGCCGCGGCGGCGCTGGGCGAGGCCGGCAAGAACGCCGACAGCGCCTCCAAGACAGCGATGGAGGGCCAAATGGCCGCCATGCAGAACGCCGCTGACCTGATCGGCAAGGCCATGGACACCATGACCTCGATCGAAGCCCCCGAAGCGACGGCGGCCAAAGGCCTGATGGGTGGCGACGGCGCACCGAAAGAGAGCCTGTCCGAGAAAGGGGCGGAGGCCAACCTCAAGGAGGTCAATGAAACAACCGAAAACGCCGAAAGCGCGGTAGAGAAAGAAATCATCCAGGACGCGATCAAGGGCATCGAATAACGCGCGCCGCAACTGCACCTGTGCAGAGAGCCAACATAGCCGGTATGCGTTGGTCGGCTTAAGGTCGCGCTGTGGGTGGATCGATGGAAGGGCCTTCACTTGCATCGGGTCGTGTGATTGTGTCCGGCTGGATCGAAAGGGGCTGCTCTTTCGGAACGTTTGCTGGTACCGCAGGACCAGTGTGACCGCGTGCACCACTGGTCGGTTTTGGCTGTTTCGTTGGCATCATGCCGAATTTTTCCGGGTTTACTACCAACGCCTCGATCAAACGTTGCAAGGGAATACTTGCCGATTGTTCTGCCGGTCCTGTTTCTACGCCGGCCTCCTGAGGACTGACATTCGCGACTCTGGTTGAACCGGTTGTTCCAACAGGGTCTTCTGTTAGGCCTTGCAGTTCAAAATCAGTCTGTGCATGCGGCTGCTCGAACCCCGACATGGTATCGACCAAGGGGACTCCAATCACTATAGGCATACCATCTAGGTCGTAAGCGATTTCGAAAGCAATTGGCTGATCAAGCTGGAACGTAAGATCATCTGCTTCGGTCAAGACGTCTTGATAGGTCTCCACGGCGTCTATCTGCGGACCGGCGACTTGAATTTCTTGATCTGTTCCTTGTTCTTCTGCATCGGTATCTATTTCGCCTGTATTCGCGTCATAGGTGGAAAGGCCTGCATCGCAACGGGGATGCGTACCCTCAGGCATTGCAAACGTCTGGTATCGAAGGCTGTGAAAGGCGCAGAAGCGCGGCCGGCGCTGTGCTATACCAGAAAAACGGACTTGCCGACGATACCTGAAGATTTGAATTACAGTCGCCTGTCCGCACACTACTGTTCATACGCACCGCCGCGCCGGCAATAGGACAGGCTTCTTTGATTTCGGGATCGCGATGTCGCCAGGCTGAAGTTTTGCCGCACACTTGGACCGTAGCCCCTTAAAGAGCGCACACAAGGAACTGAATTCATCCGCCGGGTTGGAGCGCACTCTGAGAAGGCTTTAGCAGAAAACGCTAAAGAATACTGCGAGGCCAAAGAGAGTTCCGTGATCAAAGAATTGCTCCTTTGATCGCAGCATCCGAGTGTGCAAAAAGCCCGCAGTGATCACGCAAACTTCTCCTGCGCGCTCCCCACTCACAAAGTACAGGTGATTACCCAAGACACGGATGGCGAAACTCTGGCTGAAGTGGCATACGCGCCTTGCGGGTCCTGCAGATCACGCCAGCTGCGGGATTCCTGCGAGGCGGACAACAAGCTCAAGACTATTGCGCGCATCCATCTTTTTTAGAAGGTTTGCGCGGTGCACTTCCACCGTGCGCGGCGAGATGTCGAGGCCGTGCGCAATCTCTTTGGTGGTCTGTCCTTCGACCATCATCTTGGCCACTTGCCGTTCGCGCATCGTAAGGTCCGTTGTCGGACGCTCATCAGACAGGTCGGCAAAGCTCCAAACGGCCTTGGCGAAAGGGGTGTCCGGAGTAAGTGATTGCCCCCTTACCCGGCACCAAAACAAGGCACCCGAGCGGCGGCGCATGATGCGTTCATCAGCGTAGCTGCCCGTCCTGGCCATCTGCGCGACGCCAAGGGCTCCGATCCGCTTAAATTCATCCGAAGTCGGATAGAGCTTGGACAGCGACACCCCTTGCAACGCCGTCATTTCATATCCGAACATGGCGGCAAAACGCGGATTGCAGAGCCGGATCACCCGCTCTTCGGAGTAGATCATTCCGATCGGTGCATGCTCAAAGGCGATTTTGGCAAGGTTATCCATCACACACAGTTACGTAGATTCCCGGAATTGGTGGCGTGGCGGATAAAATAGTATTCGAGGAATTGGAAAGGGAGGCAAGCATGGACGCACAAATCGTAGGTTGGGGGCATACGCCGTTTGGCGCGCTGGCTGACCTTTCGTTCGAGGATCTGATCCTCACAGCCGCAGGCGAGGCGATTGAACACGCAAAACTCGATCCCGCCGATATTGACGCCGTTTGGATCGGGCATTTCAACAACGGGCTTGTCCCCGATGCCTTCCCGGCGTCTCTGGCACTCGGACTCGACCCGGCCATGCGGTTCACCCCGGCGACGCGTGTGGAAAACGCCTGCGCATCCGGCTCGGCGGCCATCTATGCAGCGCGCGACGCGATCCGCGCGGGGCGGATCCGGACCGCGTTGGTTATCGGCGCTGAAAAGATGACAGGTCGCGACACACAAGCTGTGACAGAGGCTTTGGCCGGCGCGTCTTATCAGACCGAAGAGGCCGGCGTTTCGTTTCAGCAGATCTTCGCACGCTTCGCGCAAGCCTATTTCCAAGCGTTTGGTGACCAGTCCGAGGCGCTTGCACGGATCGCGGCCAAGAACCATGCGGCCGCACTCGACAACCCGCTGGCACATCTGCGCAAGGACCTCGGATTTGATACCTGCAACACTGTCTCGGACCGCAACCCAATGATCGCACCACCGCTGCGCATGACCGATTGCTCATTGATCAGCGATGGCGCAGCGGCGCTGGTGATGGTTGCAGACGACATGGCAGGTGAATTTGCACGCGCCGTCGGATTTCGGGCTGCCGTGCAGATGAACGACGTCATGCCCATGTCGCGCCGCGACCTAACCGAACTAACCTGCGCGCGGCACACCTTCGCCGCCGCATTTGCAGAGGCGGGAATCACGGTTGATGACCTGGATGTCGCCGAAGTGCACGATTGTTTCACCATCGCCGAATTGCTGATCTACGAAGCGATGGGCCTTGCTGAAAAAAGCAAAGGCGCGCTGCTTTTGTCAGAAGGTGCAACGGCCCGCGGCGGGCATTTGCCGGTGAACCTGTCTGGCGGCCTCAAGGCCAAAGGCCACCCTGTTGGCGCAACCGGCGTGTCGATGCATGTTCTCGCCGCTCGTCAGGTCACCGGGGCGGCCGAGGCTATGCAGGTCCCGGGCGCCGAACTGGCTGCGGTTTTCAATATGGGAGGTTCAGGCGTGGCCAACTACTGTTCGATCCTGGAGGCGGTGGCATGAACCCGGCAATCTGGCTTGAGCGCACGGCCAAACGGATGCCGGACGCACCTGCGCTGTTTTCGGGCGAAGCCTGCCTCGAGGATTACGCAACTTTTGCTCGTCGGGCCGCGGCTCTGGCTTCGGCTCTTGCGGCGCGGGGCATTGCGCCCGGCGATCGGATCGCCCTGTTCTGCCCCAATCGAACCGAATATCTTGAGGCGCTTTTCGGGATCTGGTGGTTGGGCGCGATCGCCGTTCCGATCAACGCAAAACTGCACGCAAAAGAGGCCGCGTGGATCATCGGCGATTCCGGCGCGCGGCTGGTTTTTGCCGATGACAAGTCCTGCCGCGCTCTGGCCGGAAATATTGAGAACAATGTCGCGTGCCTGTCAGTTGAGAGCGATGAATTCGCGGACATGTGCCATGGTCAGACGGCCGAGCCCCCGGCCCATATCGACCCGAATGATGTCATCTGGCTCTTCTACACATCAGGCACGACGGGGCGACCGAAAGGTGTGATGATCACCGCCGGCAACCTTGCATCGATGACGCTGAGCTACTTTGTGGATGTCGATGAGGTGCGCGCGGAAGATGCAATCCTTTATGCCGCGCCGATGAGTCATGGCGCCGGTATCTATAACTTCATGCACGTTCTGCGCGGGGCACGCCACGTTGTACCCGAAAGCGGCGGTTTCGATGCATCTGAAATTCTCGCCCTTGCGCCGCGGATCGGATCGGTCTCGATGTTCGCAGCGCCGACCATGGTGCGCCGCCTTGTCGACGAAGCCAAGGTGACGGGGCAAACCGGCGACGGGTTGCGCACGATCGTCTATGCCGGTGGCCCGATGTACGAAGCCGATATCCTCGACGCAGTCGAGACCATGGGGCCACGCTTTGTGCAGGTTTACGGGCAAGGGGAATGCCCGATGGGGATCACCGCGCTTCGAAGGCAGGATGTGGCCAATCGCGAACATCCGCGCTGGCGGGCCCGGCTGAACTCGGTCGGTTGCGCGCAATCCGAGGTCGCGGTTGCCATCCTCGATGCCGAAGGCCGCGAGGTGCCGCGCGGCACAGTGGGCGAGATCGCCGTTCGCGGGCGGACCGTGATGAAAGGCTATTGGCAGAAAGCCGAGGCCACCGCCAAAGCGATCCGCGACGGTTGGCTTTGGACCGGGGACATGGGGCACATGGACGAGGATGGCTATGTCACCATGCAGGACCGTTCAAAGGATATGATCATTTCCGGTGGGTCAAACATCTACCCGCGGGAGGTTGAGGAAGTTCTGCTGTCACATCCCGATGTGCGCGAAGTGGCGGTTGTCGGCCAAACTGACCCGGAATGGGGCGAGATCGTCGTGGCTTTTGTGGTGGCGCAGACTGGCAAAGATCTAGATGGCGCCGCGCTTGATGCACTGTGCCTGGAACGCATCGCGCGCTTCAAACGCCCCAAGGCCTATCGTTTCACCGACGCCTTGCCAAAGAACAATTACGGCAAGGTGCTGAAGACCGAATTGCGTTGCATTCTGAAGGCGGAGACAGGGAAATGAAACAACTGGACGGAAAAACCGCCCTTGTGACCGGATCAGTGCAAGGCATCGGATTGGCCATTGCCGAAGCTCTTGCCGGAGCAGGTGCGCGGATCGCCCTGCATGGGCTCACCACCCCGGACGAGGCACAATCCGCGGCAGACAGCCTGCGCCAAGCCGGCGCGCCCGAGGTCCGGTTCTTCGATTCCGATATGCGCGACGTCGATGCGATCGTTGCGATGATGGGCGAAGTTGCGGAATGGGGCGGTGCCGATATCCTTGTCAACAACGCCGGCATCCAGAAAACCGTCAGCCTCGCCGAGGCCGATGCCGCAACGTGGGATGCGATCCTTGCGGTCAACTTGTCCGGCGCCTTTCACACCATGCGCCTCGCCATGCCCTTGATGGCGCAGCGCGGCTATGGCCGCGTGATCAATATCGCCTCTGTGCACGGGCTCGTCGCCTCTGTGAACAAAGCGCCCTACGTTGCGTCCAAGTTTGGTCTTGTCGGCATGAGCAAGGTTGCGGCGCTCGAATACGCGCAAGCCGGGACAAAGCGGCAAGGCGGTGTGACCGTGAACTGTATAGCGCCCGGCTGGACCGAGACCGCGATTATCGAACCGCAGGTGCAGGCGCGCGCATCGCAATTCGGCGGAGATCGCGATAAGGGCATCGCAGATCTTCTTGCTGAAAAGCAACCAACACGGCGCACATCCGACCCATCAGAGATCGGATCATTGGCGCTGTGGCTTTGCGACCCTATCGCGCACAACGTCACGGGTACGACGATCCCTATCGATGGCGGCTGGACCGCGCAGTAGGGCGGAAGCTGCCCATACGGTTTTCTAGCGCTTTCGACCAGACAGGTCTAACAAGCCCAGAAAACTCAGTTGCGCGAGTCACAAGTCTTGCAAAGATCACGTTCTTTAGCGCATCAGCGCCAATGAAGTCCCTATAGCCAGTTAGGTTCTGGCCCGATCGCCAATGCAAAATGGGTCGCCTCGCGCCGCGAAGTTTTGCACAGCCTCTGCAACAAACGCGCTCATGTGCTCCGCCAACGCCTCGCGCGTTGCGGTACCGTAAATCCCCGCGACCGTGGGGGATGACACTGCGAAATACTGGATCGCGCCGATAATCTGGTAGGCCCAGGCCAATGCGGCCTCGTCCGGCAAGTCCGCGTGACCCGGCATTGCTTTCGTCAAGGCGATCAGCCGGTCAAGATACGGCTTCATCGGCCAGCGGCGGGCCCTTGCGTTGCTGTCCAATAGTGCCCGGACGACAAGACGGGCATCGTTGGGATCCGTCTTGGTCGATGCCACCATACCTACGAAATATGCCTCCAGGTGAGCAACCGGATCATTGTCCGCGGCAGCGTCAATCTCCTTGCAAAGCCGGTTCGCGAGCCCCGTCAAAACTTCGCCGTAGAGCCTCTCCTTGGTGCCGAAAAAATGCAGCAACGCTTGTTTCGTGACCCCCGCCTCTTTCGCAAGCGCCGCGAGGCTCACCCCATGAAAGCCGTGCTCGGCAAATTGCCGGGTGGCGATGGCGATGTACTCTTCTTGTGGGTCGTCGCTGCGTCCCATTCCGCGCCCTCCTATTGTTACGTTGCGTAGCACGGGATTGATCACTTACCAATCGTCAAGTAACTTACCGATCGGTAAGCTAAGGGGCGTCTGAAATGGATAGGGAAACCGAACTCAGCCTAATCAGGGAAATCATCGGCCTCGCCGAGCAGAAATCGACGCATTTGGACATGTCGGTCACCCACTCCCCTATTTCGCGCTATGCCAGCCCCGAGCGGTTCGAGCGCGAGATGGCGATGATCTTTCGCCGTAAGCCTGTGGTCGCCGCTCATAGTTCTGAATTGCAGGGCGAGAATGCCTTTGTTGCCCGCAATTTCATGGGTTTGCCGCTTCTCCTGACTCGTGACGCCGAGGGCAAAGCCCACGCGTTTCTGAACGTCTGCCGCCATCGCGGTGCGAAATTGGAACGCGACACCGCAGGCTGCAAGCGCGTCTTCACGTGCCCCTATCATGCATGGAGCTGGACCAACCAAGGCCAGTTGCGTGCGGTACCGCAAGAGGCGCAGGGGTTTCCCGATCTGCCCCGGGCCGAGCGCGGCCTGCGGCGCCTTCCCGTGGCCGAGGCATACGGGTTCATCTGGATCATCGCCAACCCCGAAGCCGCCGAAATGCCGGATATCGACGCATGGTTGAGCGGTCTCGCCAGTGATTTTGACTGGATGGGGCTGGCCGACCACCGGATCGCCGTTGTCGAGACCTTTGAGATCAAAGCCAACTGGAAGGTTCTGGTGGAAGGTGGGCTAGAGGCCTATCATTTCCGTGTCGCCCACAAAAACACGATCGCGCCGCACTTCCCCGACAACCTTATGTCCTATCGGCAATTCGGCCATCACATGCGGGGCGTTCTGCCCCGCAACGCAATGGCGGACTTGCACAGCGTACCGGAAAGCGATTGGCAGATCCGCAGAGATGCGAACCTTCTCTATACCTTGCTGCCCAACATTCAAATGCTCGTCCAGCAGGATCATTTCATGTGGTTCCACTTCGAACCGGTCTCGGTCGATACAACACGCTTCCGGATGGCCACAACTGTCCCCAACAGCGCGCCCCAGAACGACGAGATGGAAGCCCATTGGCGTAGAAACCAAAAGATCACTGTCACCGCGCTCATGGAAGACTTCGAATTGGGCGAAGAGATCCAGGCCGGTTTTGCGTCACGCGGGAACCCAAGCCATCTTTTTGGCCGCTTCGAAGGCGCGCTGAACCGGTTCAACCTGGCCGTGGAAGAGATGATTGCGGGATAGCGAACCGGGAACGCGGATCATGAGCTTTCAGAAGGGCCGCATTGCTTTCGCATTGCGTATTTGACCGGACCGTCACAAGTGCAATCCAACGAATATGCGGCGACTCGGTTCTTAGATATCAATCCGTTTTGGTCGGCGGCAAAAACGCTGCACCAACAAGGTGCAGGTAGTCATCTTCCGAAACCGTAATCTCTGTTTTGTCGGCTTTGCCATCAAGCGCCAGGAAGGAATGACCGTGCACCGCGCACCATAGCGCATAAGCGCGGGCGTTCACCGCCGGATCGTCCTGCGAACGGCCCATATGTTCGGCGACAACGCGAATAACGATCGCGAACTTACCGCGTCCTTCCTCGGTCAGCTTGGGCGCTTCGATACGGGAGCCCGCCATCCCGAACATCAGCGCAAAAATTCCCGGCTCGCTGCGGGCAAAGTCGATATAGGATTTGCCCAGCGCGACGATGCGTTCCGGATCACCGGCCGGATAAGCGTCGGCTGCGGCTTGCATGGCCTCCCCCATCCGCCGCATGCCAGACAGGATCACTTCATGCAGGATCTCTTCGCGATCCTTGAAATGCTTGTAGGGCGCTGCGGTGCTGACTCCGGCCGACCGACAGGCTTCGGCAATCGACCAACCATCGGGCCCATGGCTTTCGATCAGTTGGCGGACTGACTCAACCAACTGCTCTTTCAGATCACCATGGTGGTATTTCTTTTTCTTTTCGATCAACGCCTTATCAGCCTCATGTTAGTATCACAAACATTTTTCTTTGACTTTGTTAGCGGTACTAACATATGTGAGAGACGCTAACTTCGCAAGCTTTGACACAGGTTTTGCCATGGATACCCCAGATCAGAAACCCGCGCGAACTCTTTGGACACGTATGTTGTTGAGCGCGGGGCGGACCGCGCTGACGTTGACACTGGTGGCAGGTGCAGCAGGCACCGGCATCGCCGGATACTCAGCTCTATCGGTGCGCGCATCCGAGGCGGAAAGTCCTGCGCCTGCCCCGCGGACAGTGGTATCGCCCGAAATGCTGCGGATCGAAAGCTCTGTCACGCTGCCACGCCGCTTCACCGGACAATTTGAGGCGGCACAAGAGGTGGCACTCGGTTTCGAAGAAGGCGGCACCATCGAAGCGGTTTGGGTACGCGAAGGCGACGCGGTGCATGCAGGCACGATCATCGCCAGGCTCGACACCCGGCTGCTTGACGCAGAGCGCACGCGCCTGCTGGCGTCACAAGCGGCCCTAGCGGCGCAGGCCGAACTGGCGCGGCGCACGAATGACCGACAGGCCGCGCTCGTAGCCGAAGGTCACGTGACGCAGCAGAGGCTCGACGAAACCTCTCTACAGCTCGCACAGCTCGAGGCGTCGCTGAGCGAAATCGATGCCGCCATCGCCGCACTCGATGTCCGGATCTCAAAAACGGTGATCCGGGCGCCTTTCGCGGGGCGCATCGGTGCACGGCTATTGGATGACGGCGCGGTCGCTGGTCCGGGCGCCGGTGTGGTGACCCTGCTCGAAGCCGGCCCTGCCCGTTTCCGCGTCGCGGTCGATCCAGAGCTTGCGGCACGCCTGTTGCCCAATTCAGAAGTAGAGATCGACACCTCAGGACGTGCCCTCTCGGCGCGCCTTGCCGAGCTTGCGCCCGAGCTTGATCCCGCAACGCGCAATCAGATCGCCTATTTCGATCTCCTCCCCAGCACCTCCGCGCCACCTGCCCGTACAACAGGCGAGGTGATACTGCCCGACACGCAAAGCGAGATTGGCGTTTGGGTCCCGCTTTCGGCTTTGCGCCGCGGCCCGCGGGGCGCTTGGACGTTGCTGACGGTAACGAAAGACGATCACGGCATTGCAACCGTCGGACAAGAGGCCGCAGAGGTGCTGCATCTTGACGAAAGCCGGGCCTTTGTACGCGGCAGTTTCAGCGATGGCACGCTGTACCTGCCCGGCGGCACCCACCGGGTTGTACCCGGCGAGGCGGTGCGCCTTGCGGAGGCGGGCTGATGCGGGGTGCACTTGGATCTCTCACTTGGCGGGAGCCGCGGATCGTCGCTCTTGCGCTACTTGTGATCATCGCCGCCGGCCTCTCAACGCTTGTCTCGATTGGGCGGCAAGAGGACCCGACGATCACCAATATCTTTGCAACCATCACCACCCCGTATCCTGGCGCCGAACCCGCCCGGGTCGAAGCGCTGGTAACCGTCGAAATCGAAGATGCCCTGCGCGAGATCGCCGAGGTCGACGTCATCGAATCCACCTCTTCCACTGGTATCTCCATCGTGTCGGTAGAGCTGATCGAGACCATCGCCAAGGATCGGATCGAGCAAGTCTGGTCGGAAATCCGCGATGAACTGGCCGATGCCGCGCAAGGTTTTCCAGACGGCGCGATGGAGCCCGAGTTGGACACCGACGGGGCCGGCGCCTTTGGGGCTATCGTTGCGCTGACGCCAGCGCGTGCCGAGGTGCCCCAGACACTGATCGGACGCTATGGCGAGGCGCTGGCAGATGTCTTGCGCAACGTGCCTGGCACCAAGCTTGTCGAACTCTACGGCATGCCCGACGAAGAAATCACCGTGACGCTTGATGCATCTCGGGCGGCGGCTTTGGGGCTGACCGCCAGCCGGGTCGCACGGGCGGTGCAGGCTGCCGATGCCAAACTGCGCGCGGGCCAGGTGACCGGCGCCGCCGACGAATTGGTTGTCGAAGTCCAAGGCGAGATCGACAGCCTCGCGCGGCTGACGTCTATCGTGCTCCGGGAAGGGGCTGATGGCGCGACACTCCGGTTGGGCGATATCGCCAAAGTCGAACGGGGCCCGCGTCTGCCCGCCGCCGAGGCAGCATTGCAGGACGGTCGACCCGCAGTGCTTGTCGCAGCAATGCTTGAAGACGGGTTGCAAGTCGATGTTTGGGCGTCCGACATTCGTGACACGCTTGCAGGTTTCGAAACCCAATTGCCGGGCGGCATGGACCTCGCGCTGGTGTTC
>JASJCC010000185.1 GCA_030066175.1 Paracoccaceae bacterium
ACGCTATGGATTACCGGTGATGAAAGCGGTGGGCGTGGCGACGGCGGAGGATCTGCCAAAGCTCGATCTCTTTTCCGGTGTCGCCGACCAGCTTTTGGTCGACGCCAAACCGCCCAAGGACGCGGAATTGCCCGGTGGCAACGGCCTCGCCTTCGACTGGCGGCTGATCCAGGGACGTCGATGGTCACTGCCCTGGATGCTGGCCGGGGGGCTGACACCGGAAACAGCCGACACGGCGGTTGGGATGACGGGTGCACAGCAGCTTGATGTCTCGTCCGGGGTTGAAGCGGCGCCCGGTTTGAAGGATCCGGCCAAAATAGACGCCTTTCTCCGCGCCGCCACAAACGCCACGCCGGTCCCAAAGCTCTGAGCGGGCCAAGGGCGAAGAATTTTGCAAAATTCATCTCAAATTTCTTTCAAAGAAATTTGGTCCCTAGAGGAGATCGAGCGCCCTTTCCGGTGGCCGTCCGATCACGGCTTGCGCGCCACGAATGATGACCGGCCGTTCGATGAGCTTTGGCTCGGCCGCCATGGCGGCGAGCAGCGCTTCGTCTGGAATGTCCGTGGTCAGGTTCATTTCTTTGAACACAGGCTCCTTGACCCGCATCATCTCGATGGCGGGCACGCCAAGCGCTTTCTGCAGTGATTGCAACTCCGCCAGGGATTGCGCATCGTCAAGGTAACGACGAACATCCACATCGACTCCTCGGTCTTGCAACAACCCCAAGGCCGCGCGTGATTTCGAACAGCGCGGATTGTGCCACAGGATTACAGCCATGCATCCCTCCCGGTTCCGACAGCCTCGGCCACGGTGCCGAACCCGTCACTGGCAAGGCACTCCTCCAGCCCTTCGGCAATCTCGCGCACGAGGCCCAGCCCGCCATAGACCAGCGCCGTGTAGAGCTGCACAGCCGAGGCGCCGGCCTTGATCTTCTCATAGGCCTGGGCCGCCGAGCCGACGCCGCCCACCCCGATCAACGGCATGCGCCCGTCGGTCAATTGAGACAGCCGGGCCAGCGCGCGGGTCGATTTGTCAAAGAGCGGTTGACCCGAGAGCCCGCCCGTTTCTGCCGCGTGCGGCGAGCGTAGACCGTCGCGTGACAAGGTGGTGTTGGTGGAGATGATGCCGTCGATCCCGCTGGCGAGGGCCACGTCGGCCACGTCTTTCAGACCGTCTGCATCCAGATCCGGCGCGATCTTGAGGAAGATCGCTACGCGGTTTTCCAACCCGTCCCGCGCCGCCATCACACCGGCCAAAAGCGCCGCTAGCGCATCCTTGCCCTGCAAATCGCGCAGCTTTTCGGTGTTGGGTGAGCTCACGTTCACCGTGGCGAAATCCACAAACGGCCCGCAATGCGCCAGCACTTGCGCAAAATCCGCGGCGCGGTCGGCGCTGTCCTTGTTGGCGCCAAGGTTCAGGCCCAGCACCATGTCGCGCGGGCGTTTCGCCAGCCGCGCGCCGATGGCCATCATGCCGTCATTGTTGAAGCCAAACCGGTTGATCGCCGCTGCGTCCTCGGTCAAGCGAAAGAGCCGGGGTCGCGGGTTGCCGGGCTGCGGCCGGGGGGTGGCCGCACCGACCTCGACAAAGCCAAATCCGGCGCGGCTGAGGCCCAGAAGCGCCTCGGCGTTCTTGTCGAACCCGGCGGCAAGGCCGACAGGGTTGGGCAGGCCAAGCCCCGCCACGTTGCACCGCAAGCGATCCGACGTGATCAGCCCGGGCGCGGGGGCGATGCCGGCCTGTAGCGCGCGGATGGCCAAGCCGTGCGCGCGCTCTGGATCAAAGCGCCGCAAAAGCGACAGGCCGGCCTGTTCCAGAACGCTCATCCGAACACCGTCCCAGCCTCGGCCGGTGCGCAGCGGATCAGCCGTGAGGTTGTGACGGCGGCCTGCCGATGCACCACCGCGCGGGCATAGTCGGCATCCTTGACCATTGCCAGAAACGCATGCGCCGAGGGGTAGCGCGCGACAAAGACATGGTCCCAGTGCTCAGCCTCAGGCCCGATCAGCATCGTGCGATAGGCCCCGCGCCACAGGATCGACCCACCCACCCGGGCCAGAACCGGGGCCGTTTCGGCGCCGTAGCGGGCATAGGCATCGGACCCGGTCAACCCGGCCCCGTGCAAGTCATGCCCTTCCGGATAAGCCGCAACATCGCGTAGGCGGACGAGGTTGAGCATTTCGCAAGGCTCGTCCCGGTCGAGACCTTTGAAGAGGTCAAACTGCGCGCGGGTCGGGTCGATATGTGCCTCGGACGTCATGCGAAGCCGTCGGGAAACTGGTGCTGACCGTCCGCGCCCAAAGGCAAGGGCTGGCACCAATGCACGTCCTGCAATCGCATCGGCCCGTAGAGATGCGGAAACAAATCGCCGCCGCGCGACGGCTCCCATGTCAGCGCGTCACCCATGCGGTCGGTCTCAAACGCGGCAAGATGCAGGCCCTCGGCGCCGGCAAAATGCTTGGCTGCGGTTTCACGCGCCTGTTCGGCGGTCGAGAAATGAATGAACCCATCGGCGATATCGACCGGGGCGCCCGAGGTCTCGCCCTCGGTGCGCAGCGCCTGCCATTCGTCGGCGCGCAGGATTTTGTAGATCAGCATAGGTTGGGTTTGCACCGTGTCTGTCGGACGGTCAAGCAGACGAACACTTCGCACTGGAATTTGACAGGGTTCACACGGAATGCGAGTGTGTTGGGCATTGTTAGCCTATTTTTTTGAAGGAGATTTTCATGTCGCATGACATTCGTTTTTTGGGCGCGGCCCTGGCCCATATTGAACAGGATGATCCCGAAACCATCGTTCGCGACGCCATCGATTTGTGTGAAAGCATGGCCGAGGATGCATCAGCCGAATTGATGCGTATTCGCACCGTTGCGGGCGGCAGGCCGGATGAAGATATTGACGAGGTCAAAGAGGCCTACTTCAACAGCCCCGGCAAGGCGTTCGAGATGCTGATGGGGTGGAACTCAAAGAACCCTGAGCGGACCTTGCGCAAACTGGCAAAACGTCTCGACGAGGTTTTTCGCCGGATTGGCAAGGGGCTTACCGTGAAGTGTCGTCCGCGATACGGACGTCAATCTGGCAGGTGCAAAGGCGGCGAATCCCTTGCTTATCAAATGGGGAATGTCGCAGGGGGGCCAAAAACATTCCATCTCTGCCCAAGCTATTTTGATCGTGGGTCGACTTCGCGCGCGGCTATCGTTGCGCATGAACTCTGCCACGCAATCGGGGGGTTCGGCGGCACGCTGGATTTACGAAACTCTGAGGGCGAAAAGATCTATGGCAAGCGTCGCGCCATGGATTTTGCTCGTGCAGAACCGGACCGGGCCTGTATCAGTCCCGAAAATGTCGAGCAGTTGCTGTATTACCGCGAGCGGTTGAAGGACCAAGATGAGTTTGTCCCCATCCCCGACAGTATTTGGGCTGGGTTGCCCAACTTCATTGATGCAGCAGTTGACCTGCGGGATGGGCGACGGGTCTTTTTCAAGGGACGCCGTTTTTGGGAATGGGATCCAACTTCGGCGAACGTGTCGTCTTTCAGGCGCCTTGGGGAGGATGGCTGGGACGGTGTGCCTCGCGAAGCCGACGGCGCTTTGCGGATCAACCAAAACCAGGTGGTGTTCTACAAGGGACCGGTTTCAGTTACCTTCGATACCCGTCCGTCCGTGAATGGCGTGGTGGATGTCGGGCAGACACCCGCCATAGGGGACATGTTCCAACGACTGTTGGGGGTAGATGCGGCTGTTGCGCTGCCGGATACGGATGAGGCGCTTTTGTTCCGCAACACCTATGTACAGCGGCTTGATTTGAATCGCGGACGGATCACTGGTTCGCGGCGGATCTGGGATGTTGGCTTTTCCAATAGCGGTGATCTTTACGGGTATTATGACGCTGTCGTGACAGGCGTGGATGACCGGCTGCATTTCTTCACCGCGGGCCATGTGCAACGTCGCGATATCCCACGTTTCGATTGGGGCTGATGACGGTGCATGCATCTGAGAAAAAGTGAGCCGCCTTGCGGCGGCTTCCCTTTCGTCAGGCTTTGACTCGCGCCCGGCGCCGAGTCACCATTGCACTCAGAAAATCATAACAGAGAGGTTTACAATGTCCTTCAGACTGATGACCAGCGCTGCGGCCCTTGCGATGATGGCGGGGACGGCCAGCGCCGAATACACTTTGACCATCCTGCACACCAACGATTTCCACGCGCGGTTCGAGCCGATCAGCAAATATGATTCGGGCTGCCGCGAGGGCGACAACGAAGAGGGCAAATGCTTTGGCGGCTCGGCGCGTCTGATGATGGCGATCAACGACGCCAAGGCGCGTAGCAACAACCACATCCTGGTCGATGGCGGTGACCAGTTCCAGGGCACGCTGTTTTACACTTATTACAAGGGCAAGCTGGCAGCCGAGATGATGAACATGATGGGCTACACGGCGATGACCGTGGGCAACCATGAGTTCAACCACGGCCCCGAGGTGCTGCGCGGCTTTATCGACGCGGTGGAGTTTCCGGTGCTGATGTCGAATGCCGACTATACTGGTGAGCCTTTGCTGAAAGATGCGCTGCTGAAATCCACGGTGATCGAGCAGGGTGGTGAGCAGTTGGGCCTGGTGGGTCTGACACCGCAGAATACCGATGAGCTGTCTTCGCCCGGGCCGAACGTGATCTTCACCGACCCGGCCCCGGCGGTGCAGGCCGAGGTCGACAAGCTGACCGAGATGGGGGTGAACAAGATCATCGTGCTGTCGCATTCGGGGTATGAGGTCGACAAGTATATCGCCGATGTCACCACCGGTATCGACGTCATCGTGGGCGGCCACACCAACACCTATCTCAACAGCAATGATGAGAGCGCCGATGGCCCTTATCCGACGGTGCAGAACGGCGTGCAGATCGTGCAGGCCTATGCCTATGGCAAATACCTGGGCGAGTTGAACGTCACCTTTGACGACGATGGCAACGTGACCGAAGCGGTCGGCGGCCCGATCCTGATGGATGCCAGCGTCAGCGAAGACCCGGCGGTCAAGGCGCGGATCGCCGAAGCGGCGAAACCACTGGATGAGATCCGCAATCGTGTGGTGGCTGATGCGGCCGATGTGATCACTGGGGATCGCGCTGTTTGCCGGCAGATGGAGTGTTCGGGCGGCAACCTGATTGCCGACGCGATGCTGGACCGGGTCAAGGATCAGGGCATCGAGATCGCCTTGATGAACTCCGGCGGGATCCGCGCCGATATCGATGCGGGCCAGGTGACGATGGGTGAGGTGCTGACGGTGCTGCCGTTCCAGAACACTTTGTCGACCTTCCAGGTGACTGGGGAGACCTTCCTCGCCGCGCTGGAAAACGGGGTGAGCCAGCACGCCGACGTGGCGGGCCGCTTCCCGCAGGTGGCGGGTGTGACGTTCACGGTGGACCTGTCGCAGGAACCGGGCGGCCGGATTTCTGACGTCATGGTGGGCGGCGCGCCGCTTGAGATGGAAAAGGTCTATGGCGTTGTGTCCAACAACTTCATCCGCAATGGCGGCGACGGCTATGCGATGTTCCGCGACGCGATGAATGCCTATGACTTTGGGCCCGACCTTGCGGACGTGACGGCCGAATTCATCGCTGAAAATGCGCCCTACCAGCCCTATACCGATGGCCGGATCAACATGAAGTAACGGGGTTTTCCCTCGGGCTATTGCCCGGGTTTGATCCAACGGTGCGCGCCCTTCGGGCGCGCGCTTTTTTTGTTTTTGTGTGTGGGCTCCGCCCCCCTTGGCCTGCGGCCAATTCACCCCGAGGTTTTTTTGAACCAGAGAAGCAAGGGACGGGCGGGGCTTGTGCGAGGCGGGCGGTTTGGGGCACACCGGCAGGCAGCCCAGCAGAGCAAAGAGGCGGCCATGGTCAGCGTCCAGGAACAATACGAGGCCTATCCCTATCCCGAGCGTGATCCCGCGGATGAGGCCAAGCGGCTGATCACCGGGTCGCCTTCGCATCCTTGGGAGATCGATCATTTCCTGTTTGCCGGGCAGAGGGATTGGTCGCAGCCGTTTCGCGCGCTCGTGGCGGGGGGTGGCACCGGGGATGGGTTGGTGCAACTGGCGCAGATCCTTGCGGTGAATGCGGTGCCGTATGAGATCACCTATCTCGATATGTCAAAGGCCTCGCGCGCGGTGGCCGAGGCGCGGATCGCGGCGCGGGGGTTGGAGAATGTGAGTTTTCACACCGGCAGTTTGTTGGACGCGGCGGACTTTGGGGCGTTCGATTACATCGATTGCTGTGGCGTGCTGCACCACTTGCCCGATCCCGCTGCGGGCTTTGCCGCGTTGCGGGCGGCTTTGACCCCTGGGGGAGGGCTGGGGTTCATGGTCTATGCGCCTCATGGCCGGTCGGGGGTGTACCCCTTGCAAGAGGCCTTTGGCGCCTTGTTCGAAGGGATTTCGCCGCAGGACCGGCTGGCGCGCGCGAAAGAGATTGTCGCCGCTTTGCCCGAGGGACACCCGTTTGCGTGCAACCCCAACCTGGCGGATCATCACGCCAGCGACGCGGGGTTTTACGATCTGTTGTTGCACGGTCAGGACCGCGCCTTTGACGTGCCGGACTTGCTGGAGGTGATGGCGGAGACAGGCTGGCGGCTGCAGGCGTTTTGTACCCCGGCGCTTTACGATTTGGCGCGGATCACCGACCGACCTGAGGGGATGGGCGATGTCGCCGCCATGGCCGTCGCGGAGAAGCTGCGCGGGACGCTGAAGATGCATGTGGGCTATGCGGTGGCGGCGGAGTCCGAGCAGGCGCCGCCAAAGCCCAGCAATCGCGCCTTGGTGCCGCATCTGCGCGGGGTGCAGCCGCGCGCGCTTGCCCAGGCGGTGGCGCAGGGCAAGCCGATTCCAATGGCGCATTCCGGGGTGCAGACCAAGCTGCGTTTTCCCAAAGACACCGAGCCGCTGATTG
This sequence comes from Paracoccaceae bacterium, assembly GCA_030066175.1. Lineage (GTDB taxonomy): Bacteria > Pseudomonadota > Alphaproteobacteria > Rhodobacterales > Rhodobacteraceae > JASJCC01. The sequence continues at coordinate 6,936 of JASJCC010000185.1, forward strand.
CTGCCATTGACGGAACACAGTCTTTGAACCAGATCGCCGCGGCGGCGCGGCTCGATCCGCTGGCATTTGGCGCGCTTTGGGGCAAGCTGCACCGGGACCTCGTCGATTGGGGGTTGATGCTGTATTCCGGGTTGCGGAAAGGATGAACATATGTGTGGACGCTTTGCCCTGACGCTGCCGCCGGACGCGATGGCGCAGCTCTTCGACGCTGTGCCGGGCAATGATTTGCCGGACGTGCCGAATTACAACGTCTGCCCCACCAACAATGTCCACGTCATCCGCAGCGACGAGGGCCAGAGGCGCTTGGACGCGATGCGCTGGGGTTTCATCCCGCATTGGTACAAATACCCGAATGACGGGCCTTTGCTGATCAACGCGAGGGCCGAGACCATTGCCGAGAAACCCGCCTTCAAATCCGCCTGCCGTGCGCGTCGCTGCCTTGTCCCGGCCAGCGGATTTTACGAATGGACCAAAGATCCAGACAGCAAGCGCCTGCCTTGGTACATCCACCCAACCGATGGCCCGGTGCTGGCCATGGCGGGCATCTGGCAGGATTGGGAGCGGGACGGGCAGGCTTTGCGCACCTGCGCGATTGTCACGACCGCCGCCAATAAGACGATGGCGCGGCTGCATCACCGCATGCCGGTGATCCTGGCCGAGAAAGACTGGTCAAAATGGCTGGGCGAAGAGGGGCATGGCGCGGCGACGCTTATGACCGCACCGCCTGAGGATGCGGTGACGGCCTATCGCGTCGATCCGGCGGTGAATTCGAACCGCGCGCATGGGGCGCAGTTGATTGATCCGTTGCCGATGGAGTCTGAAGGCTAGAGATCCATCGCCCGCACATCCAGCGCATCGCGCAGCGCGTCGCCGATGAAGTTGATCGACAGAACCACCAGCATGATCGCAAGACCCGGGAAGACCCCCAGCCACCAGGCGCGGCTGATAAAGCTGCGGCCATCCGACAGGATCAGTCCCCAGGTCGGCGTGTCAGAGCTGACGCCGAGGCCGAGGAACGAAAGCGAGGCCTCGCCCAGGATCGCGTAAGACACCGAGACGGTCGCCTGCACGATGATCGGCGCCATGGCGTTGGGCATGATGTGGCGGAACATGATGCGGAAATCGGAAAAGCCCTGCACGCGGGCGGCGTAGATGAATTGCTCTTGCTTCAGCGTCAGCACCATCGACCGGGCAATGCGGGCGAAATCATCGAGGAACGCCAGGGCGATGGCCACAATGACGTTC
>JASJCC010000039.1 GCA_030066175.1 Paracoccaceae bacterium
AGCGCTGGCAGACCCAACTCACGCGAAAACTGCTGCATGAACAGCGCCGCGAGTTCGACAATATCCTCAGACCGGTCACGCAGCAGCGGCATCGCCACGTTCACCACGTTCATCCGATGATAAAGGTCGGCGCGCAGTTGCCCCGAGGCGACGGCGGCCGGCAGATCGGCGTTGGTGGCAAAGACAAAGCGCAGGTCCAGCGGGATATCGCGTTCAGCGCCCACCGGGCGGATGTGCCGATCTTCGAGCACCCGCAACAGCATCGCCTGCACCTGTTCGGGCATCTGTGCGACCTCATCGAGGAACAGGGTTCCGCCATCGGCGAGCAGGAACAGCCCCGGGGTTCGCCCTTCGCCATCGCGGGCCACGCCAAACAGCTCTTGCGCGATGCGGTCGGGCGCGATGGCGGCGCAGTTTACCGCGACAAAGGGCTTTTCCGCCCGGTCCGACATCTGGTGCAGCGTGCGGGCGGCGATTTCCTTGCCGGTGCCGCTGGCGCCTGTGAACAGCACCGAGGTCGGCATCGGCGCCAGCTTGGTCAGGTAGCTGCGCACCTCGGCCAGCGCCTCGGACTTGCCCAAGAGCATGCCGGCGGGCCGGTCGGTCTGCAGCTGGTGGCGCAGCAACCGGTTGTCGCGCCGCAGATAGGTGCGATCCAGCGTCCGCGACACGGCGTTGAGGATCTGGTTGGCCCGGAACGGCTTCAGCACAAAGTCGCTGACCCCGATGCGCAGCGCGTTGATCGCGGTCTCCAGATCGGCATAGGCGGTGATCAGGATCGTGTCGGCAAAAAGCCCCAGGCGGCGCTGCTCGCCGATCCATTCCAGCCCGGTCTTACCCGGCATGACGTTGTCGATGATCACCAGATCGAAATGCTGCTGATCAAGCCGTTTGGTTGCCTCGGCCGGGGATCCGGCCTCTTCGACACGTTTGCAGCGGGGGCCCAGGATCTTGGTCAGAAAGTTGCGCATACCCGGTTCGTCGTCGATCACCAGGATCGACGCATTGGTCAGGCTGCCGCCATAGTCATCTGTTGCCGCCCCATCCATCTGCGGATCAGTCGAGCCTTACACTCGGGCTTGAAAACACGTCGGCCGAGGAAAACCCGGCCTGTTCCAGCACGAAATACGCGGCGACCCCGATCACCACGATCCCCACAAAGCCCACCATCATGGCTTTCATTGTCCCACTCCCCTTATTGCGTCGCCTGTTTCAGAAAGGCGATCAGATCGGCCCGGTCGTCCGGCTTTGCGATCACCTGCATCGGCATCTTTGACCCCGGAATATAGTGATCCGGCCCCTCGTCAAACAATGCGTCGATCGTGTCTTCGTTCCAGATGATATCCGACCCGGTCAGGATCGGCGAATATTTGTAGTCCTGCACAGCGCCGGCCGCGCGTCCAAATACGCCATGCAACGTGGGCCCCGCCTTGCGCGAGGGGCCAGAGGTCAGCGCGTGACAGATCGAACATTTGCGCATGAACTGGCGTTCGCCATTGGGCATGGTGGCCGGATCACGCAGAAAGCTGCGCTCTTGCCCCATAGTGGCATCAAAACTGTCGAGCGTTTCGACCGGCCAGGCATAGGCGACGTCGTCGAGCCCGCCGGCATGGATCACCGTGCCATCGGGCGAAAAGGCCAGCGCCCAGACCGGACCCTGCCGCGTGGCGCGGAAATCGCGGGTGATGCGCCAGCGCTGGGTGTCGACGATCATGATATAGCCTTCGCCATCCCCCACCGCGATCTGGTCGGACCCTTGGTGATAGACCATCGACAGGATCGGGCGGCGGTCGAGCGTGAAATCGGCGATCTGCGCACCTGCCATGTCGATCACCCGGGTCCCACCATCAACGGCGCCATAGGCGATCCAGCCATCGCCGGTGACAATCTCGTTGATCCCGAACCCGTGCCGCACCACCGGCATGGGTTCTGTTGTGCCGCTGAGGTCATAGCGCCAGAGATCGCCTGCGTTGGTGCCAACAAAAAGCTGGGTGCCCGCGGCGTCAAAGGCCACGGCGTTTACCCCCTTGCCTGGGGCTTTCACTTGAAGCGCGTCCCCCTGGCCGCGCAGGGGCCAGAACCGCACCGTGCCGTCCCAGCTGCCGCTGACCACCCAGGCGCCATCCGGCGAGACCGCCAGCGATGTCACCTTGGCGGTGTGCTGGCCCAGCAGGCTCTGCGCCCCGTCGCGCCAGAGCCGCACGGTGAAATCGTCGCCGGCGGAGATCACCGCAGCGTCGGGTCCAAAGACCACCGCCGTCACCGCGGCGTCATGCGCCTCGAGCCATTGCGGATCCCGCCCGGCCCAGAGCCCCACTGAATTGTCGAAACTGGCTGTTGCCACCTGGCCCGAAGGTGACACGGCGATGCCCATGATCGGCCCGCCATGCCCCTTGAGCGTGGTGAATTCCTGTGCAGCGGTCTGGAACGCCGCACAGGACAGGAGCACAGCCGTCAGCCACGCTCGCATAGGCCCTACTCCGCCGGGGTGGCGTCTTTGGGCGCAGCCTTTTCCTTTTCGCGCAGTTCTTCGAGCCAGAGCGAATGGTGCTGCTCGGCCCAGGCCTCATCAACCTCACCGCTGCCCATGGCGTCATAGGCGCCCTCCATACCGACCGAGCCGATATAGATATGCGCGATGATGATCGCCATCAGCACAAAGCTGACGATGGCGTGCCACGCTTGCGCGAACTGCATTTCCTCTTGCGGGCTCATCTCGATCGGGAAGGGCGCCATGCCCAGCCAACCGGGTACGCCGATGTCGTTCAGGATCACAAAGGTCTTGGCGAACATCGGCAGCTCATACGGGAAGAGCAGCGACAGCCCCGAGGCCGAGATCGACCCGCCCAGAATGATGACCGACCAGAAGATGATCTTTTGCCCAGCATTGAATTTTTTGGCCGGCGGGTGTTTTGAGCCGACGATGCCGCCGGCCTGGGCGAACCAGGTGATATCGTGCCGGTTTGGAATGTTGTGCCAAACCCAGAGGAAAAACACGAACACCAGCGCGATCATGAACGCCCAGGACACGTTGTTGTGGATGTATTTCGACGCCTCCAGCAGCGTGGCGTTGAACTCTTTGCCCAGATACGGCGCGATGTAATCGCGCCCGTATTTCACAAAGAGCCCGGTGAAGCCGAGCAGGATAAACGACCCGGCCAGCAGCCAGTGCGAAAAGCGTTCAAACGCCTGAAAGCGGGTGACCGTGCGGCCGGTCTTTTCGCCATCCACCATGATCCGGCCACGCAGTAGGTAGAAGAGCAGCAGCGCACCGATCGTGCCCAATAGCAGCCAGCCGCCATAGGTGGCCAGCGGGCCCGAGCGGAATTCGTACCAGGCCATGCCGCCGTCCTGCATCAGCACGCGGGCAACGGGGCCGCCGGCACTGACCTCGACCCCGTCATAGCCATAGCGCAGGGCACGCCAGACCTCGCTATCCGAGGCACCCCCGAGGGTGCCAAGCTGTTGCGCCATACCGGCAGCGGTGTCGTCGCCAATCAAGGCCTCGCCCCGCGGGTCGACCTCAAGACCCTGCTGGCGGCGCAGGATGTCTTCGAGCGTTTGGGCGCCGCCGGTCACGGAACGGTCAGGGGCGGCGGGAGCAGTGGGTTCAGCCTCTTGCGCGGTGGCCGGCAGGGCCAGGGCAAAACAAAAGGCAAAAAGGCAGAGAAGAGCGCGCATCAGGGTCCTCGATCTGTCGATTAATTGGAGAGATTTCCGGCAGGGAAATCGGATTGCAAGCTAGGAAAAGCTCCGATGCGGGCAAGACCGCATCGGAACAGTCTCCCGGCCGGATCACCGGCCGGGACAATGGACGAACTCAGCCGTCTTTCTGATCGTAGGCGGTGCCCCAACCCCAGGCACCCGAACCGAAGCCCCGGGCCACGACGCGTTCGCGGTAGATGTTGGCGACAACGTCACCATCACCTGCCAGAAGCGCCTTGGTCGAGCACATTTCGGCACAGATCGGCAGTTTGCCTTCGGCGATCCGGTTGCGCCCGTACTTGGCGAACTCGGCCGTCGAATGGGTTTCCTCGGGGCCGCCGGCGCAGAAGGTACACTTGTCCATCTTGCCGCGCGATCCGAAGTTGCCCGCTGCGGGGAATTGCGGCGCGCCAAACGGGCACGCGTAGAAGCAATAGCCGCAACCGATGCAGAGGTCCTTGGAGTGCAGGACGACACCTTCTTCGTTTTGATAGAAGCAGTCGACCGGGCACACCGCCATACAGGGCGCGTCGGAACAATGCATGCAGGCCACGGAAATCGAGCGTTCGCCCGGTTTGCCGTCCTGGATCGTCACCACGCGGCGGCGGTTGATTCCCCAGGGCACCTCATGCTCGTTCTTACACGCCGTAACACAGGCGTTGCATTCGATGCAGCGCTCGGCGTCGCAGAGAAACTTAGCTCTGGCTCCCATAGTGTTTTTCCTCCTTACGCTGCCCAGATTTTGCAGAGAGTCGCTTTGGTCTCCTGCATCTGGGTCACTGAGTCATAGCCATAGGTCTGCGCCGTGTTGGTGCTTTCGCCCAACACATACGGATCAGCCCCGTCGGGATATTTCGACCGCTGGTCTTCACCCTGGAAATGACCGCCGAAGTGGAACGGCATGAAGGCAACGCCTTCGCCGACCCGTTCGGTCACCATTGCCATGACTTTGACCTTGCCGCCTTCCGGCCCTTCGACCCAGACCTGCGCGCCGTCCCGCACACCAAGGTTGTTGGCGTCACGCGGGTGGATTTCGACGAACATGTCCTGCTGCAATTCGGCCAGCCACGGGTTCGAGCGCGTCTCATCGCCGCCACCTTCATATTCGACCAGACGGCCGGATGTGAGGATGATGGGATAATCCTTGCTGAAGTCCTGTTTCTGGATCGACGCATACATGGTCGGCAGACGGTAGAACTTGCGATCGTCATAGGTGGGATAGTCGGCCACCAGATCGCGGCGGTTGGTGTAGAGCGGTTCGCGGTGAACCGGCACCGGATCCGGGAAGGTCCAGACGACCGCGCGGGCCTTGGCGTTCCCGAAGGGCGCACAGCCATGCTTGATCGCGACCCGCTGGATGCCACCCGACAGGTCGGTTTTCCAGTTGGTCTTGGGCCCTGCAACGGCATCGATCGCTGCGCGTTCGTCAGCGGTCAGGTCACCGTCCCAACCCAGGTCCATCAGCATCTGCATGGTGAATTCCGGATATCCGTCCTGGATTTCCGAACCCACGCTGTAGACGCCTTCGGCCAGCAGGTTGTCGCCATCCCGTTCCACGCCGAAACGCGCCCGGAAGGTCAGACCACCCTCAGCGACAGGTTTGGACATGTCGTAGAGGTTGGGCGTTCCCGGGTGCTTCATTTCGGCAGTGCCCCAGCACGGCCACGGCATGCCGTAGTAATCGCCATCCGCGGGACCACCCACAGCCTGCAGCGTCGTCCGGTCGAACGTGTGCTGGTTGGCCATGTGCAGCTTGATCCGCTCGGGCGACTGGCCGGTATAACCCACCGTCCACATACCCGCATTGAATTCGCGTGTGACGCTTTCAATGTTGGGCGTGTTTTCGTCGTCCATCTCGATGTTGCGGAAGAAGCGATCCGCCCAGCCGAACTTGTTCGCAAAGAGGCCGATGATCTCGTGATCGGGCTTCGATTCGAACAGCGGATCGATCACCTGCTCGCGCCACTGGATCGAGCGGTTCGAGGCGGTGACAGAGCCATAGGTTTCGAACTGGGTCGAGGCCGGCAGCAGGTACACACCATCCTCGCGGTCATGCAGCACAGCCGAGACGGTGGGGAACGGATCGATCACGACCAGCATGTCGAGCTTTTCCATCGCCGTCTTCATTTCGACCATCCGGGTCTGCGAGTTGGGCGCGTGGCCCCAGAGCACCATGGCCCGAACGTTGTCCGGCTGATCCATGTTGTCCTTGTCCTCAAGGATCCCGTCGATCCAGCGCGACACCGGGATACCGGTGAGGTTCTGCAGCGACTTTTCCTTGCCGTCGGCACCGGTGGTCTTGGCAAACTGAGCGTTCAGCCATTCGGCATCTTCACCCCAGACACGCGACCAGTGGCCCCATGCACCTGCGGACAGACCGTAGTAGCCCGGCAGCGTGTGGCTGAGAACACCAAGGTCCGTGGCCCCCTGCACGTTGTCGTGGCCGCGGAAGATGTTGGTGCCGCCACCCGAGGTGCCCATGTTGCCCAGCGCGAGCTGAAGCACGCAGTAGGCGCGGGTGTTGTTGTTGCCATTGGTGTGCTGCGTCCCACCCATGCACCAGATCACGGTGCCCGGACGGTTGTTGGCCATCGTGCGGGCCACGCGGCGCAGCTGCGAACCGGGCGTACCGGTGACGCGTTCGACCTCTTCCGGGTTCCACTTGGCGACTTCTTCCTTGATCTGGTCCATACCCCAGACACGGGTGCGGATGAACTCTTTGTCCTCCCAGCCGTTCTCAAAGATGTGCCACAGGATGCCCCAGACCAACGCCACGTCCGAACCGGGACGGAACCGGACGTATTCATCTGCATGCGCCGCTGTCCGCGTAAAGCGCGGGTCGCAGACGATCAGCGGGGCGTTGTTCTGCTCTTTCGCGCGCAGGACGTGCAGCAGCGAGACGGGGTGCGCCTCGGCCGGGTTGCCGCCGATGATGAAGATGGCCTTGGAGTTGTGGATGTCGTTGTAGCTGTTGGTCATGGCGCCGTAGCCCCATGTGTTCGCCACACCCGCAACCGTCGTCGAGTGACAGATCCGTGCCTGGTGATCCACGTTGTTCGTGCCCCAATAGGCGGCGAACTTGCGGAACAGGTAGGCCTGTTCGTTGTTGTGCTTGGCGGAGCCGAGCCAGTAGACGCTGTCCGGGCCGCTTTCATCCCGGATCTGCATCATGCCGTCGCCGATCTCGTTGATCGCCTGTTCCCAGCTGATGCGCTTCCACTCGCCACCCTCTTTCTTCATCGGGTACTTGAGGCGGCGTTCGCCATGCGCGTGTTCACGGACCGCAGCGCCTTTGGCGCAATGTGCCCCCAGGTTGAACGGGCTGTCCCAGCCGGGCTCTTGCCCGATCCAGACGCCGTTGCTGACCTCGGCCACGACTGTACAGCCGACCGAGCAGTGGGTGCATACGGATTTCTTGAGCTCTACAGCGCCATTGGCAGCCGTCTGAGCCGTGGCCTGGGTCACGGTACCGCCTGTCGCGGCAATCGCCGTCAGACCCCCGATGGCCAGACCCGACCCGCGCAGAAACGCGCGGCGGTCGACAGAGGCATTTCCGACCTCTGACAGGATACTTGTCCGCTGGGGGCGTCGCGCAACCCCGTTGGTCTTTTTCCTAAGCATTTGGTTCCCTCCTTGCTAGCGCAGCCTAAGGTGGCGTTGCTTGCTTGGCATGATGTTGAGCATCGAGCAGTCGGGCGTCACGCAACCAGTCGCTCTTTGCCGGCTCGCCGCGTCCCGGATGGGGCGCCGCAGTCTTGCACCCCTGTCAGAAACGGGCGCTGTCGTAGTAGGCGCGGGTGTGCACCGTGTCCTGCATCGTTTCCGATGTCAGGTCAGGCTGGGCCGCTTCGGCCTGCCCGCCGGTCGCCACTGCCACCGCCGCAATCGGCGCTGTTGTCGCTGCCAGCTTGAGAAAGTCGCGGCGGTTGCCCGCCTCTTCGTTTCTCTTGGTCATGAGGGTCTCCCTCTTTGGTTATGGCGGTTGCCCGCCGGTGAATGCGGATTGCTCCGCGGTTTGGCGCCCGGGCATGGCCCGGACACGCAACTCAGGCGCTCATGCGGAACGCCTCTGTTTCGATCTCCATGAACGCGCGGCCGACCGTGCCGACCGAGGCGTAGAAGACAGAATTCTTGGCGCCTTCCAAGTCAGCAAAGAAATGCCCGGCCCAAGGCGCGATGTGTTTGTTGAAGAACGTCTTTTGAGCTTCGAGCGATGCCGGCTGGCCAAAGCGGCCGACGATCAGCGCGCCCATCATCTCCATCAGGCTGGCAATGTTGTCCTCGGGCTCAAAGACATTCTCGGCCCGGGCAAGGCCTTGTGCGGCCATGTCATTGCGCAGGATCGACAGCGGTTTTTCGTTCAGGAACCCGGTCAGATAGTACGAGGCATAGGGCAGCAGCTCACCCCGGCCGAGACCGATGAAGAGCTTGTTGAACTCGCTTTCCACACCTTTGGGTTTGGTGATCTTGGCGATCTTCGACAGCGTCGCAATCCCTTGGCCCAGGGCGCTGTCATCACCGGTCAGCGACGCGGTCTGCGCCAGCAGCATCTCATCCGGCGGGCCGGCAAGCAGCACGCCGAGGAAGTTGTAAAGATCAGCGCGCAGCCGGTCCTCTTCGGCAAGGGTCGGCGTTTCTGCGGCCTGTGCGGTCATCTCGGTATCCTCGGTCACGCGGTTGCCCCGTCGAAGTGAAAACGCATCCGGCGCGGGGCGCGGGCAATTTCGGGTTCGGGGTTTGTTGTTTGAAAGGTCACAGGCGCGGGGGGTTCCGGCGCCTCGACGGGGTCTGCTGCAGCGGTTTCGACTACCTCGACCTCTTCGCCCTCCGGGGCCTCGGGTTCGGCGGTGTCATCCTCTGCCACGGCCAGCTTTTCCTCGGCCTGGCGGGCCATCTCTTCGACATGCGCGAGCATGCCTTTGCCCACCTGATAGGCGGTCTGCAGGTTTTCCACGACCAGCGCGCTATCGGTGAAATCCTCACCGTAGTCCAGCAGCCCATCCAGATTGGCCAGCACCGGGTTCACCCGCCACAACCGCCGCAATGCCCGGGTTTTCAGACGGGCGGGCACGGCTTCGGTCAGGAATTGGCGGAAATCATCGCCCTCGTTCAGATCATCGGGATCGGGCAGCCCCAGTTCTTGCAGGATTTCGGCGTCTGGCTTTTCCGCCAATTCCGCCTCACGCTGGGCCCTTTCCTCTGCTGCCAGCGCCGCCTCATCGGCGCGGGCTTCTGCCTCTACGGCAGCTTTGCGGCGGGCCCAGAAATCGCTCATTGCAGGCGTCCCTTTCTGGCCGCGGGAGAGCGATAGACATCCGCCACCTGCGCGATGCGCGGATCGCCGATGCCGTCTTCGACAAGGTCGATCCGCTTTTTGTCGCGCCGGCGTTTCACGAACGCCTCTTCGCTGTGGAACCGGTCGACAAAGTCTTGCACCCAAGCCATCAGACCTGCCGGCATCGGAACCTTTTCCACGATCTCTTCGCCGCTATCAGTGTAATCCTGCGCCTCGTAGGGTGAGGCGGTGACCAGAACCACATCGAGCGGGCAATCGCTGTCACCCTCGGCTTCGCGCATCACCACGTAGATGCTGGGCACTGCCGCCATCAGACCGTGCAGGTAGGCCTCGGTCTCGGCGCCGTGCAGTTCGAGCGTCAGGGTCGCGGCATGATATTCAACCGCGTCGCCCTCACGCCGCAGCTCGCGCCACTCCGCGGAACCGGCCCCGGGCAACACGGCCGACGCCGTCCACGACCACGGCACCCAACGGGTCACGCCCGGCGCCCGGCGCAGCACAACGCCCAGCGGCATGGTTCTGTACATGTCCGGATTGTGGATCACGCGCGCATTTCCTCCCAGGCCTCAGCATGGGACGGAGAGGGTCGCGCAACAAAGCCCGAATTTGTGTACATTGGCATTCTTTTCAGACTGCGGACAAATTGGGCATCTTGTTAACGCCCTGCGCAGCGGGAGGGACGAATTGTCTATTTCGACAAAAACACTCTGGTTTTGACTTGCTCTGAGAAGGAACGAATCACCAATCGAATCAGCCCCCGCAACGGCCCGTCCTGCCGCATAGACGGATCGCGAAAAGCGGTTGTAGACGCCCCCGAATCATGTCTACGATTTGGATGGGAGATGCGGTGACCGCTGTGAAAACAGCGCGATCAAGAGGGACAAAGCCATGGTCAAGTCATTGATAACATGCAGCTGTTTGGGCAGTCAGCAGATCGACGCTGAGGCCCTGTCAGAGGCCACTGGCCTGCAGGTCACCGCCCCGTGCGAGGCGCTCTGCACCCGCAATATCGACCAGGCGGCGCAGGCCTTGACCAGTGGCGACAACATCATTTGCTGCACCCAAGAGGCCCGGGTTTTTGAGGCGCTGGCCGGCGAGCTTGACGTAACGGCACCCGCCCTGCTGGACCTGCGCGATCGTGCCGGGTGGACCGCGGACACCGCATCGATTCTACCCAAAATGTCCGCCCTCGCGGCCGAGGCGTTACTGCCCGCGGCACCTGCAAAAACCGTCGATGTGGTGTCCGAAGGGCTATGCCTGATCCTGGGCCCGGCTGAGGTGACCCTGGATGCGGCACAGCAGCTGCAGAACCACCTGGGTGTGACCGTGTTGCTGGAGACCGTAGACGACATCCCCGACAGCCGCGATTTTGACGTGATCGTCGGGCAATTGCGCCGTGCGAAAGGCGCGCTGGGACAGTTCGAGGTGGTGATCGACGCGCTACAGCAGATTGAGCCCGGCGGGCGCGGCGGCTTTTCCCTGACCGAGCCGCGTGACGGTGGCGTGTCGCATTGTGACGTTATCCTCGACCTCACCGGCAGCACCCCGCTGTTCCCGGCCCATGAAAAACGCGAAGGTTATCTGCGCGCCGACCCCTCCTACCCGCCTGCCGTTGCGGCGGCTGTCATGGCCGCGTCGCACCTGACCGGGACGTTTGAGAAACCGCTCTACGTCAAAGTCGAGCCGCTGCTCTGCGCCCATTCGCGGGCCGAGCAGACCGGCTGTACCCGCTGTCTCGACCTTTGCCCCACCGGCGCCATCGTGCCCAATGGCGAGCACGTGACCATCGACCCGATGATCTGCGCCGGCTGCGGCGCCTGTTCGGCGGTCTGCCCGTCGGGCGCGGTCAGCTATGACGCGCCGCCGGTCGATCTGACCTTCCGCCGGGTGCAGACGCTGGCCAAGGCGTATCTGGATGCTGGCGGCACGACGCCGCGCCTGCTGGTACACGACGCCCATGGCGCCGAGATGATCCGGTTGTCAGCCCGACACGGGCGCGGGCTGCCCGCCGACGTGATCCCGCTGGAGATGGACGCTATCGGCGCCTTTGGCCATGCCGAGATGGTTGCCGCCCTGGCCGCCGGGTTCGCCTCGGTCACTCTGCTGCCAGGACCCGGGGCAGATCGCCCCGCGCTTGAGGCGCAGGTGGCGTTGGCCGGGGCAATTGGCGGGACAGGCTCGGTGCAGATGCTCGACACACCCGACCCGGACGCGATGTCGGACGCGCTTTATGCCGAAACCGCGCCTGCCCCCTGCGCAACGCCCGTGCGCCCCATGGGCACGCGGCGGCAGATCACTCGCCAGGCCGCCCGGGCGCTGCATCCCGAGACCGAAACACTGCCGCTGCCCGCAGGCGCCCCTTATGGTGCCGTGCTGGTGGACACCGATGCCTGTACGCTCTGCCTGTCTTGCGTGTCGCTCTGCCCGTCTGGCGCCCTGGGCGACAACCCGGACCTGCCGCAGCTGCGCTTCCAAGAGGACGCCTGCCTGCAATGCGGGATCTGCGTCAATATCTGCCCCGAGGACGCGATCACGCTGGAGCCACAGCTGGACCTGACCGACGCAGCGCTGTCACAGAAAATCGTCAACGAGGAAGAGCCCTTTGCCTGCATCGAATGCGGGACGCTCTTTGGCGTGAAATCAACCATCGAGAAGATCACCGAAAAGCTGCAGGCCCATTCGATGTTCCAGGGCGGCGACAAGCTCAAGATGATCCAGATGTGCGACAATTGCCGGGTCAACGCGCAGTACCATGCCGAGGATAACCCGTTTTCAGGCGGTGAGCGTCCGCGGGTGCGCACGACAGAGGATTACCTCAGCAAGCGGCGTGATCACTGATGTTCGATGGGTTGTCCCAGATCGGCGGCCTTGATGCCGGCGACATAGGCCAGCACGGCCTCGACCTCATCGAGCGTCAGCTCGATGGGCACGATGGGAGACGGGCGGTCCTCGGGGAACGGCTCGGTCACGTCGGTGATCTGGGTGAAAGCGCCATGCGGGCGCAGCGCGTAGAAGGCGGAAAAGCGGCTTTCCCAATCCGCCATCGCGCGCAGCACGAAGAAGCTGGGCGTGGAGCCGATGTCCCACTGCCCGCGGCCCCGTTCAGTCAGATGGCAGCGGGCGCATTTGGTGTGCGACACCTCGCGCCCCAGTTCCGCATCACCATCCATCTCGACCTCGGCCACCACGACCTGCTGCACCGGCGGCGGCGCGAAGAGCGCGACACCTTCGGGCGCAAAGCTCAGAACCGTGTTCTTTCCCACCTCCGACGTCAGCCAATCGGCAAAGCGTTTGGTGCCAGGGTGATCGGGTCTGCGCACATCCATGTGCCAGATGGCGCCCGCCCCTTCGAACAGCGCGCGGCCCTCGGGGCCCAGAACCATATCCGCCGAATCGCCAGCGCCGACCGGTTCAACCCGCACCTGAGTTTTCAGTTTAAAGCGCGGCAGGATGTGGCGCAGCAATCCGGTGTCGATCAGCGCCTGAGGCGCGTGCAGCCGCACAAGGCGGTCATCGGCGCGCGCCAGTTGCGGCGACAAAAGACCCAATATCAGTATCACGACGAGGCACCGCATAAGCGCAGCCTAAGCGCCCATGCCGCGCCACGTCAATCTTGAGCCAAGGAGGAGGGGACCATGAGCGAAGATTTCAACATGTCCATGCGCAAGTTTCTGAAACAGGTCGGTGTGACCTCGCAGCAAGCCATCGAAGAGGCGGTGCGCGAAAAGGGGGCGGCCGGCAAAAGCTATGCGGTCAAAGCCGTCATCACCATCGAAGAGCTGGGCATGACCCACGAAGTGACCGGCGACATCAAGGGCGGAGACTGATCTTGACCACCAGCAGAGAGGCCGTCCTGGACGCCCTGAAACAGATCGCCGACCCGGTGGGCGATGCCGATATCGTGTCGTCGGGCGTGGTGCGGGCGCTGAATGTCGGTGACGACGGCGCCGTGCGCTTTGTGATGGAGATCGCCCCGGCGCATGCCAAGGCCTATGAGGCGGTGAAATCGCAAGCGGAAGAGCTGCTTGGGAAGCTCGACGGCGTTGGTCAGGTGGCGATTGTGCTGACCGGCCATACCGAAAAGGCCCCGCCGCCCGATCTCAAGCCGCAGCGCAAGGCTGAGCCTGCGGGCCCGGAAAAAATTCCCGGAATCGATCACATCATCGCCATTGCCTCGGGCAAGGGCGGTGTGGGCAAGTCGACCGTGTCGGCCAACCTCGCCTGTGCCTTGGCCCAGCAAGGCCGGCGCGTTGGCCTGCTGGATGCGGATGTCTACGGACCGTCGCAGCCGCGCATGCTGGGTGTGTCGGGCCGGCCGGCCTCACCAGATGGCAAGATCATCCTGCCCATGCGCAATCACGGCGTGACGATGATGTCGATTGGTTTGATGACCAACGAAGATCAGGCCGTGGTCTGGCGCGGTCCGATGCTGATGGGCGCCTTGCAGCAGATGATGACCCAGGTGCAGTGGGGCGCGCTGGATGTGCTGCTGGTCGATCTGCCGCCGGGCACCGGCGACGTGCAGATGACCCTCACGCAGAAATTCCGCGTCGATGGCGCCGTCGTGGTCAGCACCCCGCAGGATGTGGCGCTTCTGGATGCACGCAAGGGCATCGATATGTTCCAGCAGCTCAAGGTGCCGATCCTTGGGATGATCGAAAATATGAGCACCCATATCTGCAGCCAATGTGGCCACGAAGAGCATGTCTTTGGCCATGGCGGCGTTGCGGCAGAGGCGGCCAAGATTGGTGTACCGCTGCTGGCCGAGGTGCCCTTGCATCTCGACATTCGTCTCGCCGCCGATGGCGGCGCGCCGATCGCTGTTAGCCAGCCCGACAGCGCACAGGCGCAATCGTTTCACACCATCGCCTCGGCGCTGGTCGCCAAGGGGGTGGCCTAGGCCGCGCCGATCCGGCAAGAAAGCAGAGCGGAACGGCATAACAGGGACGTCATGCTTGAAACCAATGACCTGACCTTTCCCCCGCTGATGTGGGGGGAAAACGCCAAGGGCGATGCGTTTGATCACGCGTGCCAGCGCGCCATCCTGGGCTGCGATGCCGGGCTGGTCAGCTATGCGCTCAGCGATAAGTCCGCGCAGGCCGCGCTGGTCTTTGCGCCCGAGGTGGCCTT
This sequence comes from Paracoccaceae bacterium, assembly GCA_030066175.1. Taxonomy (GTDB): domain Bacteria; phylum Pseudomonadota; class Alphaproteobacteria; order Rhodobacterales; family Rhodobacteraceae; genus JASJCC01. The sequence goes on from JASJCC010000039.1 coordinate 14,132, forward strand.
GGCAGACGCGGTCACGATGCTGCCGCTCTGCGGGGTCGGGTTTCAGAACGCGCTTGGGGCGCTGGCTCCGCCCGAGGTTGCCGTGCATCTGGAATGGGCGGGCGGCATCCGCATCAATGGCGCGTCCTGCGGGCGGTTTCGGATAATGGCTTCGACCAGCGATCCGGACGCCGTTCCGGAATGGCTGGTGGTCGGCTGGACGCTGCCGCTCTGGCCCGACAGTGACCGCCCCGGGGACACGCCCGATGAGACCGCGCTGTTTGCCGAGGGCTGCGCCGATGTCGAACCGCCACGTCTGGTTGAAAGCTGGGCACGCCACACGCTGCACTGGATCAACCGCTGGGAAGATGAGGGCGCCAAGCCGCTGCACGGCGAATGGCGCGGCCTTGCGCATGGGATTGGGGAGCCCGCGCAGCAGGGTGGCTTTGACGGCACCTTTCTGGGCGTCGATGAACGCTTTGGCATGCTGCTGCGCGACGACGAAACCACACACCTGATCCCGCTGACCACCCTCTTGGAGGACACGCCATGAAACTTGCCCGCGCCATCCATTTCGACGAATCCGACACGCGGATCTTTCACAACCCGGCGCGCACCGGGGAATGGTGCATCTCGGGCGGATTCGAGTTTTCCAACTGGTCCGAGGGCGACCTGACCGGCAAGCAGCGCCAGGCCTTTGCCAATGGCTGGTTCGGGCTCGAGACCGGCGGGCGGGTGACTTTTGTCGCCGTCACCCAGATCGAAAAGGGTGAGATGGAGACGCTGACCGCCCTGCTCGCCCGGCATTTCGTCACCTATTATGGCGCCCCTTCGGAAGATGCCGCGCGCCCCGTCGCGGCCGAGGAAATCGCCCAGATGGTCGAGCTATGCGAAGACCATGAGCCCAACACGCTGCTCACCGTCGCGCGCGAGCTGTCAGAGGCCGGCGTGCGGGAAACCTATCGCTCTATCGCGCCGCAGGATGCCGGGATCGAGCAGTTCGCCATCCACGGGTCGCTGGACGAACCCGGGCACAGCCACTGAGCTTCGCTGGCTCTGATCTCGCGGGTGAGACCGTGGCAGCACGCCTGCTTAGCCCTCTGGCGTGGCGTTAAAGACAAAGAGCGTTTCACCACCAATCGTATAGCCGTTGATCAGCCCCTTGGCGGTGTCCGAGGTCAGCCATCCCTCCAGCTTCAGCGCCAGGTCGTGCTTTACATGCGCGTGTTTGGCGGGGTTCACCGGCAGATAGGCGTATTGGTTGAAGAGCACCGGATCGCCGGCAAAAACCAGCGCGAGATCGGCTTTGTTGCCGAAATTCAGCCAGCTGGCGCGGTCCGACAGCACGTAGGCATTCAGCCCCGCCGCTGTGTTCAGCGCCGCCCCCATGCCGGCGCCGACGGCATTGTACCACCTGCCGAAACTCGCCGCGTCCTGGCCGGCCTCGGCCCACAGGCTGAGCTCTTTCTTATGGGTGCCACTATCATCCCCGCGGCTGACAAACGCCGGTTCCGCGGCGGCGATCCGGGCCAAAGCGTCGGCGGCCGAGCTTGCCTCACGCAGACCGGCCGGGTCGGTATCCGGCCCAACAAAGACAAAATCGTTATACATGATCTCACGCCGGTGGGTGCCAAACCCCTCGGCGACAAAGGCCTCTTCGGCCGCGCGGGAATGCACAAGGATGGCATCGACATCCCCAGCCCGGCCCAGCCGCAGCGCCTGGCCGGTGCCCACCACCAAAAGCTGCACGTCGAGATCCAGATCCTCGGCGATTTGCGGCAACAGGATGTCGGCCAGGCCCGAGTTGTGGAACGAGGTCGTCACCGCCATCCGCATCACATCCGCCGCCTGCGCCTTGCCGGACAGGCTTATGGCGACGAGAGCGCCAAGCAGCAGGGTCATAAGCTGTTTCATTCCACGATATCTCCTCTGAGAAAGGCGGCCGCCTGGGTCGTCACCGGGGCCTCAAAAAACGTGTTGGCGGCGGCCTCTTCATGTACGCGGCCATGCAACAGGAACACCACGCGGTCGGCCAGCCGCCGCGCCTGGCCCATGTCGTGGGTCGACATGACCAAGGCGGTGCCGGCCTCGCGCGTGTCTTGCAGGACCTGCTCAATCTCGCGCGTGGCGGCGCCGTCCAGCGACGCGCAAGGCTCATCCAGGAACACCAACCGCGGGCGGGTGATCAGCGCGCGGGCGATGGCCAGCTTTTGCTGCTCGCCGCCCGACAGCACCAAGGCCGAGCGGTCGATCATGGCGCCCAGCCCGACACGATCCGCCCAGTCCCGCGCCTGTTCGTACGCGTCCGCCCGTTGATGGCCGCGGATGCGCAGCGGGTAGGCGATATTCTCGAGCACCGTGCGCCGCAGCATCACCGGGCGCTGAAAGACAAAGCTCTGCTGGTTGCGCGCGGCCTCCAGCGGGCAGGCCCATTCAATCGTGCCTGAAGTGAGCCGCGCAGTCCCATGCAGCAGGTGCAACAGGGTCGTCTTGCCGGCACCATTGGGGCCGATCACCATGGCCACACCGCCGCCGTCCAGCCGCAGATCAACCGGCCCGACCAGAACCTTGCCCCGGCGGGTGGTCTGCGCCTGTCGCGCGGTCATGGGAAAGAGATCGCTCACCACCGCCCCTCCCGCTCGGTGCGGCCCAGCCAATGGATTGCGAGGTTCACCGTCACCGCCAGCGCGATCAGCACAAAGCCAAGCCCAAGTGCGAGCGCAAAATCCCCCCGCCCTGTCTCTAGCGCGATGGCCGTGGTCAGCACCCTTGTGGCGTGGTCGATATTGCCGCCAACGATCATGATCGCGCCCACCTCGCCAATCGCGCGGCCGAACCCGGCCAGCGTTGCCGTTAGCAAAGCCCGCCGCGCATCCCACAACAGCGTGCGGATCTTTTGGCCTTGGGTCACGTTTATCGAGATCAGCAGGTCGTGGTATTCAGTCCAAAGCTCACGCAAAGACTGATGTGCGATCGAGGCGATCAGCGGCACGATGATAATGACCTGTGCGATGATCATCGCGGTTGGTGTGAACAAGAGGCCCATCACCCCAAACGGCCCCGAACGCGACAGCAACACGTAGACAACCAGCCCGACGACAACGGGCGGCAGCCCCATCAGCGCGTTCATGAGCGCGATAACCGTCCGGCGCCAACGAAAGCGGCGCACCGCCAAAAGCGCCGCCAAAGGCAAGGCGATCAGCGACGCGATCACAAGCGCCGTCAACGTGATCCGCAGCGACCGGCCCGCGATTTCCACAAGCTCGGGGTCGAACGTGATCACCAGCCAGAACGCCTGGAGCAGACCGCTCCACAGATCGCCCATGCGACGCTATCCCCCCTCATAGTCCCAAGCTCTTTTGCCAAATCCGCCAAGCAGCGAACAGGGCAAAACGCCCGGATTCTGCGAAAGCGCGCGTGCCGCGGCCACCGTCAGACAGATTGACCAGTTGGTGCCACGGGGTGCCGGACGCTGGGGACAATTTGCCGGGCGGGCAGCGCGGCGCGCAAAGACGGCTCTGCGCTCTGGCCAGTCGGCGGCTTTTGGATATGCTGGGTCACGGGAGCCCGAAACGACGGGCTGGTGAGGAAAAGACATGTCCGACAAACACGACAAAGGCATGCAGGTGCGCCGCGCGGTTCTGGGGGATGCCCATGTGGACCGGGCGCAAGCAGGCGTGACCGATCTGGACGCGGCGTTTCAGGAATTGATCACCGAAGGAGCCTGGGGGACGGTCTGGGCCTCGGACGCGATTACGCTGCGCGAACGGTCGATGCTGACCCTGGCCTTGTTGGCCGCCACCGGGAATTTCGACGAAATCCCCATGCATATCCGCGCCACCGCCCGCACCGGCGCCAGTCCGCAAGACGTCGCCGAAGTGTTCCAACACGTGGCGATCTATGCCGGCGTGCCGCGCGCCAATCACGCGTTGAAGCTGGCCAAGGAAACCTATGCCGAGATGGAGGGCGAGAGATGAGCGACGGTGCTTTCTTCCCGCGCGACCGCAGCCGCCACCCGCCTGCCTATACGCCGGACTACAAAACCAGCGTGGTCAGGTCGCCGCAAAAGGCGCTGATCTCGATGCCGACCACGCTGAGCGAAGAGACCGGGCCGGTCTTTGGCCATGACATGCTGGGGCCTTTGGACAACGACCTGATCCAAAACTTCGCCAAACCGGGTGAGATGGCCATTGGCCAGCGTCTGATCGTGCACGGGCGGGTGCTGGATGAAACCGGACGCGGCGTGCCGGGCGTCTTGCTGGAGTTCTGGCAGGCCAATGCCGGCGGGCGTTATCGCCACAAGAAAGAGAGCTACCTGGCGCCGCTAGACGACAATTTCGGCGGCTGCGGGCGCACCATCACCGATGATCAGGGCGGTTATCGGTTTCGCACCATCAAGCCCGGCGCCTATCCCTGGCCCAACCGGGTGAATGACTGGCGCCCGGCGCATATCCACTTTTCGATCTTTGGCAGCGGCTTTGCCCAGCGGCTGATCACCCAGATGTATTTCGAAGGGGATCCGCTGATCTGGCGCTGTCCGATCGTCGGCACGATCCCCGACCGCGACGGAATCGAAAGCCTGATCGCGCCGCTCGATACGAACAACACGATCCCGATGGATGCGCGTGCCTACAAGTTCGACATCGTGCTGCGCGGACGGCGTTCGACGATGTTCGAAAACCGGATGGAGGGTAACTGATGCAACGGCTCGACCCTTTGAAGGAAAGCCCTAGCCAGACCGCCGGGCCGTATGTGCATATCGGCTGCGTGCCGAATTTCTCAGGGATCACAGGGGTTTATCCCGCCGATCCGGGTGCGCAGATGGTGACAAAGGCGACGCAAGGGGAGCGCATTTCGGTCGAGGGCGTTGTTTTCGACGGCACCGGCACGCCGCTGAAGGACGCCTTGATCGAGATCTGGCAGGCGGATGCGGCTGGGATCTACGCACTGAGGGATCCGCGCGGACCGGGCGACCCGGCCTTTGCCGGCTGGGGCCGGAAGGCGGCGGATTTTGAAACTGGTCTCTGGCGGTTCGACACCATCAAACCCGGGGCGGTGCCCTTCCCCGACGGGCGTATGATGGCGCCGCATATCAGTTTCTGGATCGTCGCCCGCGGGATCAATATCGGCCTGCAGACGCGGATGTATTTCCCCGATGAGGATAACAGCGCCGATCCTTGGTTGACCCGGATCGAGCACCAAAACCGCGTCCCAACCCTGATCGCGGAAAAGACTGGCGACGGCGCCTACCGCTTTGACATCCATCTGCAAGGCCCACAGGAAACGGTGTTCTTCGATGTCTGACCCCTGCATCCTCTGCGTCGCCATCACCGGCAGCGTACCCACCAAAGCCAACAACCCGGCCCTGCCGATCACCGTCAGCGAACAGATCGAAAGCACACATGAGGCGTTTGAGGCTGGTGCCTCGATCATGCATGCCCATGTGCGCAATGACGATGAAACGCCGACCTCGGACCCCGAGAAATTCGCCCTGTTGAAAGAGGGGATCGAAAAGCACTGCCCGGGGATGATCATCCAATTTTCCACCGGCGGGCGCTCGGGCGCGGGCAAGGCGCGGGGTGGGATGCTGCCGTTGCGGCCCGATATGGCGTCTCTGTCGGTCGGGTCCAACAACTTTCCTACGCGGGTCTATGAAAATCCGCCGGACCTGGTGGAATGGCTGGCCAGCGAGATGCGGGCATACGAGATCACCCCCGAGGTCGAGGCGTTTGACCTGTCGCATATCCTGCAGGCGATCCGGATGCATGGCGAAGGTAAGCTGTTTGGCACGCTCTACGTCCAGTTTGTCATGGGTGTGAAGAACGCCATGCCAGCCGACAAGCAGGTGTTCGATTTCTACGTCGAGACCATGCGGAGCCGCGCACCCGGTAGCCCCTGGTGCGCTGCCGGGATCGGGGCAAACCAGCTGGTTGTCAACGAATGGGCCATCGCCGCCGGCGGTCATACCCGCGCCGGGCTGGAAGACAACGTACGGCTCGACCGCGATACACTGGCCCCGTCAAACGCCGCCCTGATCACGCGGGCGGCCGCGCTTTGTGAGAAATACGAACGCCCCGTCGCCACGTGGCGTGAGGCGCGCGAGATCCTGGGGTTGCGTATGCCCCATATGTGAGCGCGCGATTGGGTTGGCGACTCGCGTCACACCCGTACGCGTCGGTTTGTCAGCAAGAGCAGCGCGCAGAAGAGCACGGAAACAGGAATGGAAAAGGCCGCCAGCCCCACCCATCCAATCCCCGCATAAAGCGCGCCGGAAAGAAGCGACGCGGCCGACGACGCGATGGCGAGGATGGTGTCATTCGCACCTTGTAGCTGCGCGGCGTCCTGCGCGCTCACAGCAGATTGCAGCATATACGTGCCGCTCACAAAGCCAAAATTCCAGCCGATGCCTAGAATGATGAGCGCGGAGTAGAAATTCTGCAGCTCCAACCCCGACAAGGCGACCATGGCGGAAATGAGGATCAACACCAGTCCGGTGACGGCAATCGCTTCGGCGCCGAACCGTTTGATGAGCGACCCGGTGAAAAACCCAGGCGCGAACATCGCCACGACGTGCCAGCGGATGACGTCGGCGGCTTGATCCTCGACAAAACCGCATCCGATCATCGCCAGAGGTGTCGGGGTCATTAGCAAGACCATGATCGCCTGGCTGAGCGCAGCAACGCCAATTGCGACCAGGATTCTTGGATTTGCGAGGATGTTGGCGCGCAGATCTGTGGCGTGAACCGGTCCTTCAACCGGCGGTCTGACCTGCACCAATCGTAGAGCCAGCACGGGGAGCGCGCCGAGGACCCCAAGGCCCGCGATGGCGGCATAAGCGCCCGCCAACGGGGTCGGCGCAAGCGCGTCCTTTGACCAGGAAAACAGCTCAGGCCCAATCAGCGCCGCCACCAGCCCAGAGGCCAACGTGTACGAGATCGCCTGCGGCCGCTTGTCTTCCGCGACGGCCTCGGCCGCAGCAAAGCGGAAAAAGTTCACACAGATCAATGCGCTCCCAAGGGCGACATGGGCCAGACACAAAAGCAAAAAGCTCTGGATCAGAAGCGCAAGCACGGCGAGCCCCGCCCCTACAACCAAAGCAGCCGCACCCAGCATAAACCCCGCACGCCGGCCAAAGCGCCCCATGAAGCGCGAAATCGGCGAAGCCACCGCGATCCCGGCCAGCATCGAAACGGAAGGCGGCGCGGTCGCCAGCCAGCTTTGCGGCGCCAACCACGCGCCGGCCAGAACGCCGAGGATGATCAATATCGGCAAGGCCGCGCCGAGAATCACGTTGCCTAGCAGGATCAGGAGGAAGTTCCGGTTCAACATCACCGCGGCGCAGGCTCGGTTATCGCAATCTATACCGCAGAACTAGCTGTCAGACCTGTCGCGACAAACGCTGTCCCAAGATTTCTGAACAGGCACCGGCCGCATGCTTCCAAACGTACGTACCAGGGCCAGTCGCCGCATGCTCACAGGGGGCGCGCACAAACCGGTGACGCTGTGTCAGACGCCATGTTGACCAAACAAAAACGCCCGAGCAGAGAGCGCCCGGGCGTTTTTGATTTGGTTGCGGGAGCAGGATTTGAACCTGCGACCTTCAGGTTATGAGCCTGACGAGCTACCGGGCTGCTCCATCCCGCGCCAAGTTTGGTTGAATTAAGCCTTTCCCCCGGCGAGCGCAAGGGGTCTGGCGCTTGGCTCATGCAAAAAACGAGGATTCTTACGTAGGTGCCTGGGGCGGGGGGAAGAGCCGGTCGGCGTCAAAGTGCAAGGCTTTGGTACAACTGTGGACAGCAAATCACCGATTACGGCGCCACTGGTGATCCCGTCTCCACTGCCTTTGTTCTGGCAAAGGAACGGCATGGTTCAGGGGCCGTAGATCAGACCACTTAGGCAATACAAAAAAGAATTCGTATCGCCCAGAACGAAATATCGCCGATGGCCAAGACGAAGGCTTGTCAAATTTGGAAATAGATATCTAAGGTTGCATGTGATTGACCTGACTCGCGGTTAGTGGAGGGTGCCCAATTGACAAAATTGCATTCCAAAAAGGAATTGGCGAAAGCTGATGTCAGTGAGGTCGAGTCAATCAAGGCGAGTCTGCCTTCCACCCACCAAATCTACGACCAAGGCGATTATCACACGGCGGTGAACCGTTTTGGAATTTTTGCCATCGACTATCAAATGAGACATCGCCCAGCGGTTCAGATCACACTGAATGGCGGTGTTCACGAACCAAGAGTCGTCGAATTCATCAGGAACAGATGTGGGGATGGAGACATCATCCAAGCAGGTGCCTTTTTGGAGACCACTTGCCGCCTTTGTCGGCCAACCTGCCCGAGGGCAGCATTATATGGGCATTTGAACCCAACCCAAGAAGCTACTTTCTGGCGCAACGAACAATTGCCTTAAACAGCATCACCAACGTGAAATTGCAGAACGCTATTTTGTCAAAGGAAACCGGCGAGCTGGATCTCGTTGTCGAAGAAGACACCGGCAGATCGCTCGGCGGATTATCGCATGTAAAGGGTTCTGGAAATTTGAAGGCTCCAAAACCAGGTGATTCAATAAAAATGAGATCCATCGCGTTGGACGAAGTGGTGCCGAAAGATCGCGATGTTTCAATTATCCAACTCGATATCGAGGGGCATGAACTTGAGGCCTTGTCTGGTGCGAAGGAGATAGTCGCCAGGTGCAAACCCATCTTGATCCTTGAGTTCGTGCCGGACGCATCTGACCTAGAGAAGATTTTCCCGCAAATGGGTTTTCGGGCGGTGGGACGGCTTGGTTTGAATACCGTTTTCTTGCCATCAAACCGGTTTGACGAAGGCTAGGCTTCTTTGCAGTCTGTTGTTCTTCATGGGCCATCACCTCTTAAATAGAGGCTTGGCAACAGTGATTTGTTCGAGCCCGCAGGTGCGTTCCGAAGAACGCTCGGCCGGTTTGTCGAAACGCAAAACAGCGCGTGAAACGCAGTAAAGCACCCGTCGTCGCAGGTCGTTGTTATAGGCGAAAGGGGGGATCGTCAGAGAGATACAATTTGGTTCTTACTAGGTTTGGCGACGACCTACTCTCCCACACCTTAAGATGCAGTACCATCGGCGCTACGGCACTTAACGGCCGGGTTCGGAATGGAGCCGGGTGTTTTGCTCGCGCTATGATCACCAAACCGAGAAAGAACCAAATCCAAGTCACGTACACGTACGGTGTATGCTTTTGAATGTCCGTAGCGGCCAAACCTGGCTTCTACTGGATCAAATCAAGCCTATCGGGCAATTAGTACCGGTCAACTGAACGCATTGCTGCGCTTACATCTCCGGCCTATCGACGTGGTGGTCTTCCACGGCCCTCAGGGATACCTTGTTTTGAGGGGGGCTTCCCGCTTAGATGCCTTCAGCGGTTATCCTGTCCGATCATAGCTACCCTGCACTGCCGTTGG
>JASJCC010000192.1 GCA_030066175.1 Paracoccaceae bacterium
ATTAAAGCGCGTGAAGGCCACGCGCTTTTGGGGTTTGACGAAATCCTTCAGCACCACAACGCTTGGTATTCGCAGGGTCATGCTGGGGCTCCGGACCACTTCGTCATATTCCGACACGATGTCGACCCGATCCAGAAACGCCGCCTTGACCGCGTCCTGCCAGGGCCAGAGGCTGAGCGGGTAATAGGAAAGCGGCCGGTAATCCGCATTCAGCACCAGCGCCGGGTAATGCCGCAAGGCGCCAGGTTCACGCACAAAAGTAGTTCTGAAATCACCGTCCATCGCGGACTCGTCTCCTGCCTGTCTGCCCGTTGTTCTAGGCACCAGAGCAGGACACCCCGCCCTAGCTTGCAACCACTATATCTCGCGTTCCGATTCCCACAAGCCCCGCTAAATGCTGTGTGTGTCGCAGTTAATGGTGGTGCATTAGAAATGGGCAGAGAGGCCGTTCAGTCTTTGTTGTGGTCCGTGCAGTTCGCCGCAGAGAATAGCGTCCGGCGGTGCTGACACGTCAGAACCCGCACTTGTCGCGCAGAAAGGCCAGCGCGACCGACAGCCCGTCGGGCGCGATGCCGTGCGCGGTGCCCTTCATGATATGGGCGTAGACCTCTTTCCAGCCGGCGCCCTGCAGCGCCTCGGCGGCTTGTGGCAGCGACTGAACGGGGACCACGTCATCCTGATCGCCATGCACCAGCAGCACCGGCGGGCGACTGACCACCTCGTCAGCCAGCAGTTCCGGCGCCAGCAGCCGGCCGGAAAAGCCGACAATGCCCGCCACCTCGTCTTCGCGGCGCGGCGCGACATGCAGGCTCATCATCGTGCCTTGCGAAAAGCCAAACAGCGCCACCTGTTCCGGCAACAGATCCTCATCCACCATCAGCGCATCGAGAAACGCATCGAGGTCTTCCACCGCGCGGGCCATGCCGGCCATGGATTCCTCTTCGGACGAACCATCGATCCAGGGGATTGGGAACCACTGAAAGCCAAACGGCGCCCCGGCGCAGGATTCGGGCGCGTCAGGCGAGATGAACATGGTGTCGGGCAGGTGTTCCCCCAGAGGATCAGCCAGGCCCAAGAGGTCGGCCCCATTGGCACCATAGCCATGCAGGAACACCACGGCGCTGCGGGTTTCTCCGGAAAGCGGCGCCTTGCGCCCGGCCTGCAACACCCGTGTCATGCGATGCCCTCTCGTTGTTTGACGACATGGTAGTAGGCCCAGAGCGTGCGGGCCGCAACCGATCTCCAGGGGCGCCAGTCTTCGGCCATTTGGCGCAGGGCTTTTTCGCGCGGTCGGTCCGGCAGATCAAAGAGGATCCGCGCGCCTTCTTGTAGGGCGAGATCGCCGGGCGCAAAGACATCCGCCCGGCCGAGGCTGAACATGGCATAGATCTCGGCGGTCCAGACGCCGATGCCTTTGACCGCCGTCAGGGTCTCGATCACTTGCGGCGTGGATGCTGCGCGCAAGGCGTCATAGTCGATACCCGCCGCAGCCAGGGCGTGGGCATAGCTGGCTTTCTGCCGGCTGAGGCCGAGGGCGCGCAGGTCCTCTTCGGTAACACTTACGACCGCCTCGGGTGTGGTCATGCCCGCGTTTTCCAGCTTCGCCCAGATCGCGCGGGCCGAGGCGACGCTAACCTGCTGGCTGACAATCGCGCTCAGCAGTTGCGCAAAGCCGTCGGGGCGCAGGCGCAGGGGCAGCGGGCCGGTTGCGTCCAAAGCTTTTGCCCAGCGCGGGTGCTGCGCCGCCAGCCAGTCGGCGCCTTCGGCCACGCAGGCATCTCCTTGGATGACGCGTCCTATGCCGTCTGCCGGGTGAGCCATGCCAGCGCCTCCTTCACCGTTTGGACCCGCGGGCCATCAGGCCGGCGCGGGCGGTCGATCATCGCCACCGGCAGGCCCAACTGCCGCGCCGCCTGCAGTTTCGGTTTGCCGCCCGAGCCACCAGCATTGGGCACCAGCAGCCAGTCGATGCGCTCCTTGCACAAAAGCCGCGCCTCCTGCGCCGGTTCAAACGGCCCTTCACCGGGCAGGAACCGGCCGATCCCGGGGGGATAGCCACCGTGATGGGGCCTCAATAGCCGCACCAGCGCAAAGACACGCAGGGCCCTTAAGACCGGCAGCCCTTGCCCGCCCGTCGCCACCAGAACACGCGCGCCGCGGGGAATGACCAGTGGGGCCTCTTCGGCGACGCGCAGCGGCACCCAGCGGTCGCGCCGGGTCGGCCTCCAAGCCGGGCGCACCAGTTGCAAACGCGGCAGACCGGCGGCCGCGCAGGCCCGCGCCGTGGCAAAGGCAGTCTGCGTGTCACAAGGATGCGCGGCCTCTATCACCACGCGCGGGGCTTCTGACTCCAGCCACTCGGCCGTGACTGGGCCCACGGACAGCGGATTCGCCCACACGCGCGCGACCCGCTCAGGCTCGGCCAGCCGCACGGTGGCACGTGGCAGATGCCGCGCCAGCTGCCACGCCTCAAGCGACCCGCCGACGATCAGCACGCCCTGCCCCTGGTCCAAATCCGCTGCCGTCACGTCCAATCACATATCCCAAATCACGCGCCCTTAGGCTTGGCACGAAACCCTGGGCCAGCACCAGCCCCGCATAGGCGCAATCCGGACAATTTCGCCACTTGCGATATGTCCCCGCCCGCAATACCCAAGCGATCATGGAGACGACATCCGACACCACCGCCAAGCGCAACGTGGCCGTTTTGGTCCTGGCCCAAGCGATCCTTGGCGCACAGATGCCGATGATCTTTACCATCGGCGGGTTGGCGGGGCAGTCGCTGGCGTCGAACCTGTGTTTTGCCACGTTGCCGATTTCGCTCATTGTGCTGGGCTCAATGCTGTCGGCGACCCCGCTGTCGTGGTTCATGCAGAAATACGGCCGCAGCGCGGGCTTTGCGGTGGGGGCGTTTGGCGGAGCCCTGGGCGGGGCGATCGGGGCCTATGGGCTTTATCTCGCGTCCTTCCCGATCTTCCTCTTGGGCTCGTTCCTGACCGGTATCTACATGTCCGCGCAGGGGTTTTACCGCTTTGCCGCCGCCGACACGGCCTCGGACGCGTTCCGGCCTAAGGCGATTTCCTACGTCATGGCCGGTGGCCTCGCCTCGGCCATCATCGGGCCACAGCTCGTCAAGCTGACCACCGACGCTTATGTCATCCCCTTCCTCGGCACCTATGCCGCGGTGATTGCGCTGAACCTTGTCGGCGCGCTGCTGTTCCTGTTCCTCGACATCCCCAAACCGCCCGTCCCGTCCGAAGACGCCCCGCGCGGCCGCACGCGGTGGGGACTGATCACCACCCCCCGCATCGCCGTCGCCGTGATCTGCGCCATGGTCAGCTATGCACTGATGAACCTGGTGATGACCTCGACCCCCTTGGCCGTGGTCGGCTGTGGCTTTGACACCGGCGACGCGGCGGATGTGGTCACCGCGCATGTGTTGGCGATGTTTGCGCCGTCCTTCTTTACCGGCCACCTGATCGCGCGGTTCGGGGTTGAGCGGATCATGGGCGCCGGTCTGGTGATCCTGGCCGGGTCTGGCGTCGTGGCCTTGTCGGGCGTTGACCTGGAGCACTTTTTCGTTGCTCTGGTCCTGCTGGGGCTGGGGTGGAATTTCGGCTTCATTGGTGCCACCACCATGCTCGCCGGTGCGCATGAACCGCATGAGCGGGGGCGTATGCAGGGTCTGAACGATCTCTTGGTCTTTGGCGGAGTGACCGTGGCCTCGCTGGCCTCGGGCGGATTGATGAATTGCTCGGGTGGCACGCCCGAGGCGGGCTGGACCGCCGTCAACCTCGCCATGGCGCCATTCCTCGTGCTGGCGGGCGGCGCGCTGATCTGGCTGGCGCTGCGGCCGCAGCCGGCGCAGGCCTGACTATAGCGCCGCGGCCAGCAGCCGCCAGCGCCGCGCGAAATCACTGAGGCCAACCCGGCCTTCCGCGACACGCGCGGGCTCTTTGGCGATCTGCGTCAGCAGAGCTTTTGTCTGCCAGAACTCGATCACCGCGGCATCTGGTCCGGTGCCCAAGCGTTTGCGCAACCCGCGCAGGCTGACTGCCGCGCCGAGACCGGAGAGGTCGCGCAACGCGCTACGGGCCAAACTCTGCACCGCCTCCGCTCGGCCATCCGGCAGGGGCAGCTTGCCACGCGCCTCAAGCTCGGGCACCGCTTGCAGATAACGCACCAGACCGGTCGCCTTGGCCCAGGGGATCACCGCCCCTTCCGCCGACGCTCCCAGAGTCTGCGCCGCCACAGCCGCGAGGCTGCCCGCGGTGTCCTGCAGGTAGGTGCCCAGCGCCGCATCGTCTTCAAATGGTGCCCTCTCGATATCCAAGTGGCGCGCAGCGACGAGGGTTTGCAGGCGTTTCGCCGCCTCGGCATCGATCACCCCGGCCAAAGGTGTCGCCACCTCATGCCGCCGCACCGGGCCACCGCAGGCGATTTCCTCCAGCACATCGGTCCACCATTGCAGGCGCATCTGCGCGATCAGCGGCTCTTGCGTTACCCAAGGCGCGCGCGCGACCTCGACATTGAAGGCATAGATCGGGAACAGCACAACCCGCGCCTGGACCGGCGCCGCCATCGCCGCGGCAAAGCGATCCGGGTCGCCCTTTTCGACGATCTGTGCGCAGGCAATCAGGTCGGGGTCTGCAAAGGGGTCGCTCATGCCGATTTGCGCGCCACCACCAAAAGATAGCCGGTCTGATCCTTGATGGCGCGCCAGGCCGCGGCCTCATCGGCGCAGAGATCCAGCATCGCGGTCAGCTTGGCATCCGCCTCTGGGCGCAAGACAGCGATCCTCGCCTCCATCGGCTGGAAATACGCCTCCCACCCTGCATCGCTGACCCTGCGGGTGCCGAGGATCTCAAACCCCGCCGCCTCCACTGCGGATCGGATCGCCGGTTCGGATTGCGTCGGGTAGTCCTCCCAAAACGCTACCGCCTCCGGACTGGGGTTATCGACAAAGAAACAGGGCTCGGAAAAGGCCAGAACGCCACCCGGTTTCAACGCCTTGGCCATCACCTTTGGGCCCTCGTCGAGCCCCAGGAAATAAAGCGCCCCGGCACACCAGATGAGATCAAACGGCGCCTCTGGAAGAGCCTCTAAGTCCGAGAAATCCGCAGAAATCCCCCGCGCCCGTGGCTCATCAGCAAAGCGCGCATCGGCCGCGTCACCGAAATACTTGTCAACCGCCACAACCCGGCCCTGCGGCACCGCCTGCAAAAGCGCCGCCACGTCGCCGCCCGGCCCGCTGCCGGCGTCACAGACCATCGCATCCGCCGCCACGCCCGCCAATTCGCAAACCCAGGCCACGTCCTCCGGCGCGCCCGGCCCTTCGCGCGGCAAGTCCTGATGCACGGTGAAAAAGCTGTCCCAATCCATCAGCCGGCCTCATCCCGCACCAGTTTCCAGCGCACCGCATCCAGCAACGCCTCAAACGACGCGTCAACGATGTTGGCGCTGACCCCCACGGTGGACCAGCGCTGGCCCTGCCCGTCTTCGCTGTCGATGATGACACGGGTCACCGCCTCGGTCCCGCCCTGGGTGATCCGCACCTTGAAATCCACCAGCCGCATATCCTCGATCATGCTCTGATAGGGCCCGAGGTCCTTCGCCAGAGCTTTGGACAGCGCGTTCACAGGGCCGCGGTCATTGCCCGCCTCATCCATCGACTCGCTGACAGACAGCTTTTTCTGACCATCCACCTTGACCACAACCACCGCCTCGGAATGCGAAATCATCTTGTTGTACTTGTTCTTGCGCCGCTCGACGGTCACGCGGTAGCGCTTGACCTCGAAGAACTCCGGCAAGAGGCCCAGTTCGTCCCGCGCCAGCAACTCAAACGAGGCCTGCGCGGTGTCATAGGAATACCCCTCCGCCTCACGCGCCTTGATCCGTTCGAGGATCCGCGCCAAGGCCGGGTTGTCCTTTTCGACCTCCAGCCCGGCCTCGGTCAGGCGCCGGCGCAGGTTTGACTGCCCGGCCTGGTTCGACATCGGGATGACGCGCCCATTGCCGACGGCCGCCGGGTCGATATGCTCATAGGTTGCCGGGTCTTTGAGGATCGCGCTGGCATGCAGCCCGGCCTTATGCGCAAAGGCCGAGGCGCCGACATAGGCCGCCTGTTTCATCGGCACCCGGTTAAGCACTTCGTCGAGCATCCGGCTGACCTGTGTGAGGCTTTCCAGCGCCTCCAAGCTCACGCCAGTGGCGTAGCGCTCGGCATAAGGCGGTTTCAGCAGCAGCGTCGGGATCAGCGCGGTCAGGTTGGCGTTGCCACAGCGCTCGCCCAACCCGTTCAGCGTGCCCTGGATCTGCCGCGCCCCGGCATCGACCGCCGCAAGGCTGGCGGCGACGGCGTTTTCGGTGTCGTTATGAGTGTGGATGCCCAACCGGTCACCGGGGATGCCCGCGGCGATCACCTCGGACACAACCTGCCCCACGTCGGGCGGCAGCGTGCCGCCATTTGTGTCGCAGAGCACCACCCAACGCGCCCCCGCCTCAAGGGCGGCCTGCAGGCAGGCCAGCGCATAGTCGCGATCCGACCGCCAACCGTCAAAGAAATGCTCGGCATCAAACAGCGCCTCGCGGCCTTGCGCCACGCAATGCGCCATCGACGCGCCGATGTTTTCCAGGTTTTCCTCCAGCGGGATGCCAAGCGCCGCGCGGACGTGGAAATCATGTGCCTTGCCCACCAGGCAGACCGTCCCGGTTCCCGCATTCAGGACGGCAGCCAGCACATCGTCATTCTCCGCCGACCGGCCCGAGCGTTTGGTCATGCCAAAGGCGGTCATCCGCGCGCGGGTCTGACCGACCTCGTTGAAAAAGCCGCTATCGGTCGGATTCGCCCCGGGCCAACCGCCCTCGATATAGTCGAGCCCCATCCCATCCAGCGCTTCGGCGATCCGCAGCTTTTCGGCCGTGGAGAATTGGACGCCTTGCGTCTGCTGCCCGTCGCGCAGCGTGGTGTCGTAGAGGTAAAGGCGTTCGCGGGTCATGCCGGTACCCCCTCTGTGAAGAGGGCCGCGCCAGACCCTGGGAGGGCGCATGCAACGGACAAGCGTTGCGAGGCGGCGTCATCCCGGAAATCGACGGTTCGGTGCGGAACGTCCAAGATGCGCCCTCCCGGGGGGAGGGTCGGGCGCGGCCCGGCGTGCCACCGGGCGAGGCGTTTGGAACAAAAAACCATCACAGGCTCTCCAGCTTGGCCGCGTCGAACGCGGCACCGGGCACCAGTTCCACACCCGCCTTCGACATCCGCACCTCGACCCCCGCATCGATCAGAGCCGATTTCAGCGCGTCTACTGCCGAGAAATCCTTCGTCTGCATCGCAGTTTCACGCAAGGTGACCAGCTTTTGCTTTAGGTCGGTTAGATCCGCTGTTTTGGATTCCTCTTGATCCCAATACGCAAAAAGATCGATGCCCAGTAAGGCGCAACCCGCCAGCAAACGGCGTTGTAATGACCCTACCTCCTCACTCGACAGACCGGCTCTCGGCAAACCCTCCAAAGTCTTGCCTACCGCTATGAGATGAGTAAGCGCCTTCGAGGTGTTGAGATCGTCGGCAAGCGCCGAGACCACCTCTGGATCGACATGTTTCTGCACAAACGCGTCTAGGTCTGCTGACATCTCCTGTCGAATCCAGTGGCTCGATGCAATCTCGGAGGCCCAAATATCCAACCGCTGCTTCGCCGAAATCGCTATTATTTGACGCCAATCCATTGGCTTGCGGTAATGGGTTTGAAGGAACACATAACGGATCACTTCGCCGGGCACACCTTGTCCGCCCGGCATTCCGGTTTCCAGCAAATCCCGCACCGTAAAGAAGTTGCCCAAAGACTTGGACATCTTCTTGCCTTCGACCTGCAGCATCTCGTTATGCAGCCAGTAGCGGGCGAAGCGGGCTTCGGGGTGGGCGCAGGTGCTTTGGGCGATCTCGTTTTCGTGGTGCGGGAACATCAGGTCGTTGCCGCCGCCATGGATGTCGAACGTGTCGCCCAAAAGCTCGTGGCTCATGGCCGAGCATTCGATATGCCAGCCCGGACGCCCGCGGCCCCAGGGCGAGTGCCAGCCCG
>JASJCC010000191.1 GCA_030066175.1 Paracoccaceae bacterium
TTCTCCGGGCATCCTGACCCCTCGGCAACACATTGCGCCCCTTCCTGCCGCGGCTGACCAGCCCGCTTGACTTGCCAAAGGCCCAAAGGCTTATGACAATGACCTGCACGGGGTTGGGGGCGCGGTGCGGAACAAGGAAACCGGCAGGCGATGCGCGCATGGCCCTGACGTTCAAAAACCAACGCCCGGAGGTCGGTCATGTATGATCCGGCCCCCTCCAGCTTGCTCTATCGGAGCGAGATCGACGGCCTGCGCGCCATCGCCGTGCTGTCCGTGGTGCTCTACCATTTCGGGCTGCCGCTGCAGGGCGGGTTTGTCGGCGTCGACATCTTTTTCGTCATCTCGGGCTTTCTGATCGGCGGCATCCTCTGGCGCGAATACGATCAGACCGGGCGCATCTGGCTGCGCAATTTCTATGTCCGCCGCTTTCGCCGATTGGCGCCGGCATTCTTTGTCATGGCGCTGGTCACCACCGCGTTTGGCTGGCTGATCCTGCTACCGTTCGAGTTTCGCGAATACGGCAAGTCGCTGATCGCGGCGACGGTCTATCTGTCGAACGTGCTGTTCTTCCGGCAGGCCGGGTATTTCGACACCGCGTCCGAGGACAAACCGCTCTTGCACACCTGGTCGCTGGCGGTCGAGGAACAGTTCTATATCGTCCTGCCTTTGACGATCCTGCTTTTGGCGCGCTGGCGCTGGGGCCTCTTGGGGGTCTTGATTGGCGCCTGGGCGCTGTCGCTGGCGGGCTGCATCCTGCTGACGCCGAGCCATAGCAACGCCACCTTCTACCTCTTCCCCTTCCGCGCGTGGGAGCTTTTGTCCGGCGTCCTGCTGGCGATCTGGGGCTATGAGACGGGGCGCACATGGCGCGGCTATGCGGTTTTGTCCTGGCTGGGGCTGGCGCTGATCCTGGCATCGGTTGCCCTGATCCCCGAAAGCGCGCATTTCCCCGGCATACTGGCCATCGCACCGGTGCTGGGCACCGTGCTGATCCTGGCCAACGGCACCGGCAAAAACCCGGTCAACCGGTTGCTCTGCCATCCTTACGCGGTGTTCTTCGGGCTCATTTCCTATTCGCTTTACCTCTGGCATTGGCCGGTCCTGACCCTGTCGGCCTACCTGCGCGGCGGGCATTTGAACCTGGTGGAGTCCGCAATCTGGATGGCGCTTTCCATCGGTCTCGCGTGGCTCTCCTGGCGCTTTGTCGAAAACCCCGTGCGGCAGGCGCGCACCATGCCGGGGGGTGTGGTGCTCAGCGGCGCCGCGCTGGCTTCGGCCGCTTTGATCGGACTCGGCGGTTGGCTCTATCTGCAAAACGGTCTGCCGAAACGTTTTGGACCTGAGGCGCGGGTGCATATCGGCGCCTCCGCCGATTTCCTGCAGGATTTCAGCCGCTGTTATGTCGCCACAGAGCTGCCACTCGATGGGCTGGAGGTCTGCCCCATCGGGCCGGAAGGCCCGCCCAAGGTGCTGGTCTGGGGCGACAGCCACCTGCGCGCCTTCCGGGAGGGCATCGCGCTGGCGGCACATGAAGCGCAGACCCCCGGGCTGCTGATCTGGCGCGCCGGCTGTCCGCCGCTTTTCGACCTGCGCAAGGTGGAAAACACCGCGACGCAGGCACAGAACACCGCCTGCACCCAGGCCAATCTGCAGATCAAGCAAAGCTTTGGCCGCCTGCCCAGCCTCGACACCGTGCTGCTGGTCGGGCGCTGGACCTATTACGCCGAGGGGCGCGGCACCGGGCTTGATGCCGCCAACACCATCACCGTGCATCCCACTCTGACGCCCGAGGCCGTCGACACCCCGCAGACCCGCATTCTGGCGACCGCCGCGCGTGACAGCGTGGCCTATCTGGGCCAATGGTTCGACGACATCTATGTGCTGCGCCAGCCGCCCGAGATCCCGGATTACGACAGCCGTCTTGCCGCGCGGGAAACGGCGCATGGCGGGCTGCTGTTGGCCGCCAAACCCGTCACGCAGGTCTTTGTCGAAGCTGAGGCTTTGGCCCTGCGCACCGCCCTCGCCGACGCGATCTGGCAGCCTTTGGCGGATGAGGGCGCCATTGAGCTGCTCGACACCTGGCCCGCCTTTTGTACCAATGGGCGCTGTGATGCGATCCATGACGGGATCGGGCAGTATTTCGACAACAACCACATCACCAATGCCGCCGCCTTGCGGGTGCGGGATGTGTTTCGCCCGGTCTTTGCCGTTGATGCCCGGCAAACCGCTCTGTCGCTGCCCGCCGACCAATGACCACCTGGGACGCCATCGTGATCGGCACCGGCATCGGCGGCGGCACGATTGGCCGCGCTTTGGCCGAGGCGGGGCAGAAGGTGCTGTTTCTGGAACAAGGCCCACAAGGCTACCGCGCGGAAAACCATGGGGTGTCGGACATCTTTGTGCCCGAGGCGCGGATCACCCGCGGGCTCTGGCCGACCCCTCTGCATGTCACGCTGAACGGGCAGGAACAGAGCTTTTACGCCCCTCTGGGCGCCGGGCTGGGCGGGTCCTCGGTATTCTACGCTGCCACTCTGGAACGGCCCGAGCGCCACGATCTGGAGGCCACTGCCGACCAACCCCACCCAACGGGCGGCTGGCCCGTGGGGTTTGACGCCCTGCAACCCTATTATGACCGCGCGGCCAGGCTCTACCGGGTCTATGGCACACCGGATCCCCTGTCGCCCGAGCCACCGCTGCCGCTGCGCGATCCCCCCACCCTGACCGGGACCGAGGCCGCGTTGATGCAGCAACTCGCAGACAAGGGCTTGCACCCCTACCACGCCCATACCGCTATCGAACGCCTGCCGGACTGCTTGAACTGCCTCGGCGTGAAATGCCCGCGTCGCTGCAAGATGGATGGCCGCTCTGCCGGGGTCGAACCGGCGCTGGCCAGTGGTAGCGCGCGGCTGATCGACCGGGCACAGGTCACGCGCCTGCTGACTGAAGGCGACAGGATCACCGGGGTCGAGGCGCGTATCGACGGCGAGACTCAAAGCTTCACCGCCCGGCGCTATATCCTCGCCGGTGGCGCGCTGGGCTCCCCCCGGCTGCTGCTCGCTTCGGCCAATGACGCCTGGCCTAAGGGTCTGGCCAACAGTTCAGGCCTCGTCGGGCGCAACCTGATGTTCCACGTCAACGAGATGTTTGCCCTCTGGCCGCCGCGCGGCACGCCGGATGACGGCGCGACCAAGGCGATCTCGCTCCGCGATCTTTATCATCAGGGCGGGCAGCGGCTGGGTACGATCCAGGCGATGGGCATCCGCGCCTCATACGGCGAAATCCTGCACTATCTGAACCTGATGCTGGCCCGGACGCGCTTTGCCCGCCTGCCGGGCCTGCGGCACCTGACGCGCCTGCCCGCCGCTTTGGCCGAACGGCTGTTTGGCCACGCGCAGATCTTTGTCGGGCTGATGGAGGATCTGCCTTATGCCGAAAACCGCGTGACCTATGACCCCGCCCAGCCCGATCGGTTGAGCGTCACCTACAGCTTTCAACCCGAGCTTCTGGCCCGCCGCCGCGCCTTTCGCAAAGCGATCCGCAAGGCGTTTCGCGGTCAAAGGCGGGTGTTCCTCGGCCTTGTGCCGGAGTTGAACTACGGCCATCCCTGCGGCACTTTGCGGTTCGGCACGGATGCGTCCACATCGGTGTTGCGCCCGGATTGCCGGACGCATGACCTGACCAACCTCTGGGTCACCGACGCGTCGTTCATGCCGACCTCAATGGGGGTGAACCCCAGCCTGACCATCGCCGCCAACGCCCTGCGCGTGGCCAACCTGATCCTGCAGGAGGATGCGCCATGACCCGCCTGACCCCCGCTGACGGACTGGCCGTGGTGACCGGTTCAGGCTCGGGCCTTGGCCGGGCGCTGGCCATCGGTCTGACGGCACAAGGCTTCACCGTCGCCGGCACCGGCCGCAGGCGGGCGGCTTTGGAGGAAACCCAGAGCCTTTGCGCCAAGGGGTTGTTCTTGCCGACACCTTTGGATGTGTCGAAGGCCGAGGATGTGGCCGAGACGTTCTCCCAATTTCGGGAATCTCACACCCCCATCGCGCTGTTGATCAACAACGCCGCGGTCTATCCGCGGGCGGATTTCCTGGATCAAACCCCGCAGGATTTCATGCAGACCGTGGCGGTCAATCTGGGCGGAGTCGTGAATTGCACCCATGCCGCCTTGCAGGACATGGTCCAGACCGGGCGCGGGCGGGTATTGAACGTGGCGACCTTTGCCGACATCACCCCGTTGCCAACCGCTTCGGCCTACTCGGTATCGAAGGGTGCTGCGCGGATCCTGACACGGGCGCTGATCGCCGATCTGGCAGACCGCTTTCCCGGCATCGTGATCAGCGACTGGATGCCCGGCATGCTGCGCACCGGAATGGGCATCCCGGACGGGCTTGCCCCCAAAACAGCCGCAAAATGGGGCGTCGAACTGGCCCTGCGCTGCGACCCGGACCTGACCGGGTCGGTGTTCGAGATGGATCGCGAAATCCTGCCGCCACGCGGGATGAAAGGCCGGATCAAAGACTTGATCCTGATGCGCAAACGCACTCCGCGCAGGCTCTAACCTGCCGCGCGGCGCAGGCGCAGGCCGATCGCGCGCATAAGCTCCCCCGGCAGAATCGCGATGCAGCGCGCATAACGCAGACCCAGCCGCCGCGGGCTGTTGACCGCGCGCCACAGCCACTCCAAAGCCAGCTTGCGCACCCAAAGCGGCGCGCGTTCCTGCGTGCCGGCAAAGAAATCCAGCCCCGCACCAATCCCGGCAAACCCGACCTGCGGTGCAGCCACACGGCCGGCGGCGGCAAACATCTCTTGCTTGGGCGCGCTCAGCGCCACAAAGCAGAGCCGCGCCTCCGACGCGATGATCCGCTCAAACACATCCCCAGGCTCAGCCGGGTCAAACCCCATCGGCGGGGCGATGCAGCAGGCAACCTCAAGATCGCGCACTTCCCGTTCCAAGTAACTCTTGGCGCCTGCCAAAGCCTGATCGGTGCTGCCCACCAGCGCCACCTTCACTCCCTGCCGCGCTGCGATCCGCGCCATCGGCAGGATCGCGTCCGAGCCGGGGATCAGCTCCACCGGCCGCCCCGCCAGATAAGACATCCAGACAATCGGATTGCCATCCGCCACCACAAAATCCTGCGCCGCATAGGCCTCACGAAACGCCGCCGACTGCCGCAGTTTCACCAGGTGATCGAGGTTGATCGTCGCCAGAGCGAACCCCCGCTTGGTCGCCAGACGTTCGGCCACACGGGCCTCAAGCGCGGCCCATGTGGGCACGTTCACCTTGATCGTCTGTCCCGCTTGCGTGAATTGCATGACGGCGCACCTCCCCCAAAACAGGACATAGCCGGAACATCGGGTTTGAGCAGAGTGCTGCGGGCCGTTTTCCCGCCAACCGTGACACTTTCGCCGCAAGTCACGCCGAATGGGTAGAAACATCACCGATTGCGCGACGGGGTCGAAATATGGCCATGTTTCTGCGATCAAAGGGGGCAAACCGATGCACTGTCGCATGAGCAGAGGCAGCATGAGCAGAATGTCCCAGCTGAGCCCCGGCGGCACCGGCCCGCAAGGGGGTGTCCGATGACGGGACAGGTGTGTCTGCTGGGCTGCGGGTTCGTCGCTGATCTCTACATGCGGTCTTTGGCGGTGATGCCGGGGATTGCGGTGGCTGGGGTCTATGACCATGACGCCAAGCGGTTGAAACAGTTCTGCGCGTTCTGGGAAATGCCTGAGAAGCCGTCTTTGGAGGCGCTTTTGGCCGACGCGCCGCAGGGCACGGTGATCCTGAACCTCACCAATCCGCTCGCACATTATGAGACAACCAAGACCTGCCTGGAGGCGGGCCACCACGTCTATTCCGAAAAGCCTCTGGCAACGGCGTTTGCCGATGCGCAGGCGCTGCATACTTTGGCTGAGGCCAAAGGGCTGATGCTGGCCTCCGCCCCCTGTTCCGCACTTGGGGAGCCCGCGCAAACGATTGGCCACGCGCTGCGCCAAGGCCTCGCCGGCACGCCACGGGCGATCTATGCCGAGCTCGATGACGGGTTTGTGCCCCAGGCCGCCTACCGCAAGTGGCACTCGGAATCCGGTGCGCCCTGGCCGTATAAGGACGAGTTCCGCACCGGCTGCACGCTGGAACACGCGGGCTATTACCTGACCTGGCTGATGGCGTGGTTCGGCTCGGTCCGCACGGTGGTTGCCGCCTCGGCGGAAACCGTGCCGAACAAGGAAGGCGACGGCCCCTTTGCGCCCGACCTCTCAGTCGCCACGCTGTTTTTTGACAACGGCCCGGTGACGCGGCTGACCTGTTCCATCGTCGCGCCGCACAATCACGGCATCCGCATCGTCGGCGACAAAGGCGTGCTCAGCTGCGATGCCGCCTGGGACAACGCGGCCAAGGTGCGCTTTGCCCGCCGTCTCACCGTCCGGCGCCGGCTGATGGAGGCGCCGGTCCCCAAACGCATCAAGCTGCCCGGGCCAACGCATCCCAAGGTGAAACGCTGGGGGGCTGCGGCAATGAACTTCATGCTTGGCCCGGCCGAGATGCTGGACGCGCTGCGCGAAAACCGCCCCTGCCGCCTCTCGAACGACATGGCCCTGCACCTGACCGAGGTGACCCTGGCGATCCAAAACGCCGGAGAGTCGACTGGCGCGCAAAAGATGACCACCAAATGCATACCCATGGAGCCGATGCCATGGGCGAGGTGACGCGCATCCTGGTGACCGGCGCCTCAGGCTTTGTCGGTCGTGCGGTGGTGGCCGAGGCCCGCGCCCGCGGCCTGCACGTGGTGGCGGTGATGCGGTCCCATTG
Source organism: Paracoccaceae bacterium (assembly GCA_030066175.1). Lineage (GTDB taxonomy): Bacteria > Pseudomonadota > Alphaproteobacteria > Rhodobacterales > Rhodobacteraceae > JASJCC01. The sequence continues at coordinate 6,818 of JASJCC010000191.1, forward strand.
GCCGTCGGAGTGGGACAACGATCCGGGGATCACCAAGGTCACGGTCGATCTGGCGGCGGCGGACGCATTGGACACCCTGCGCCCCGCGATGAACGGCGTCGGCGCCGTGATCCATACCGCCGCCCATCTGGGCGGGGACGCTGCGACGCATGACCGGGATACGCTGGCCGGCACGCAAGCGGTTCTTTCCGCCATGCTCGGCCAGGACGTACGGCTGGTGCTGGTCAGCTCAATCGCGGTCTACGATACAATGCAGCTGCAGCCGGGGGACACACTAACCGAAGAGAGCCCGCTGGAACACCACGCCACCGCGCGCGATGCCTATGCCGGCGCCAAGCTGCGGCAAGAGGCGCTCTGCCGCGTGGCCGACCACCCGATGTGGATCCTGCGCCCCGGGGCGATCTATGGGCCGGGGCGGACGTGGCATGCCTTGATGGGGCCTTGGGTTGGCCCGCTGCACATCCAGATCGCCTCTGACGGGGAGCTGCCGATGACCCATGTCCGCCACTGCGCCTGGGCCTTGGTGCAGGCCGCGCTGACCGATCCGGGGGGCGTGCAGATTGCGAACGTCCTCGATGACGACCGCCCCACCCGCGCCCGCTACCTTGCCGCGCATAGTAAAGCGGCGGGCTGGCCGCGATGGGTGCTGCCCGTACCCTTCCACCTCTGGCACAGGCTGGCCCGGCTGCTTGCGCCCCTGAACCTCAAACGCCCCGGCCTGCTGAGCGAGCCGATCCTGCGCGCCCGGATGATGCCGCTGTCTTATCCCAACTCCGCCCTGCGCGCGGCCCTTGGGGTTGCCGACGACGCCCCGTTCGAGACCATGCTGACGCAATCGCTGGAGGGCGGGACATGACCCTGCCCAAGCTTGCCTACCTGACCGGCGAATACCCCCGCGCCTCAGACACCTTCATCCAACGCGAGGTCGCGGCCTTGCGCGCCCTCGGCCATGACGTGCTGACCTGTTCGATCCGCACCACCGGAGCGGAACACCTGGTCGGACCCGAACAGGAGGCCGAACACGCCCGCACCTTCAAAGTGCTCGAGGCCTGCAAATCCCCTCTGCGGCTGATCAAAGCGCACTGGCGCTGGATGCGCGAACCGAGCCGTTATCTCAGCGCGTTGCGGCTGGCTTGGCAGACCGCGCCCAAAGGCCTGCGCGGCAGGCTCTACAACCTGATCTACTTTGCCGAGGCCGGTGTGCTGGCCGACGAACTCGCCCAGCAAGGCAT
>JASJCC010000190.1 GCA_030066175.1 Paracoccaceae bacterium
TCACCCTGAATGGGGCCGGGGCGGATGATCGCGACCTCGATCACCAGGTCATAGAAACAGCGCGGGCGCATGCGCGGCAGAAAGTTCATCTGCGCGCGGGATTCGACCTGGAAGACCCCGATGCTGTCGGCCTCGCAGAGCATGTCATAGACCATCGGGTCTTCGGGCGGCAGGGTGGCCAGGGTGTGGCGTGCCCCGTGATGTGTGGCGATGAGGTCGAATGCCTTGCGGATGCAGGTGAGCATGCCGAGGCTGAGCACGTCGACCTTGAGGATCCCCAGCGCGTCGATATCGTCTTTGTCCCAGCAGATGACGGTGCGGCCCTCCATGGTGGCGTTTTCGATGGGCACCAGTTCGTCCAGCCGCCCTTCGGTCATGATAAAGCCGCCCACATGTTGGGAAAGGTGGCGGGGAAAGCCGATGATTTCGTAGATCAGCTCCATCGTCAGGGTCAGTTGCCGGTCGGTCGGATCAAGCCCGATCTCGGCCATACGCTCGGCCTCGAGCCCCTTGGTGGAAAAGAACCCCCAAAGCTGTGAGCTGAGCGCGCCGATGGTGTCTTGGCTGAGGCCCATGGCGGCGCCGACCTCGCGGATGGCGCGTTTGCCGCGGTAGTGGATGACGGTGGCGCAGAGGCCCGCGCGGTGGCGGCCATAGCGTTCGTAGATATGCTGGATCACCTCTTCGCGGCGTTCATGTTCGAAATCGACGTCGATATCAGGGGGTTCATCGCGGGCCTCCGACACGAAACGTTCGAAGACCATGGTGCCAATCTCGGGGCTGACCGAGGTTACACCCAGGCAATAGCAGACCACCGAATTGGCCGCCGACCCGCGGCCCTGGCAGAGGATGTTGCGCGAGCGGGCAAAGGCGACGACATCGCGCACGGTGAGGAAATAGGGCTCATACTGCAGCTTGCCGATCAGGGTCAGTTCGTGTTCCAGCAAGCGGCGGACCTTGTCCGGGGCGCCCTGCGGGTAGCGCCAGTCGAGCCCTTCGTACGAGAGGCGCCGCAGGCGCTGGGCGGCGGTTTCGCCTTCGGCGATTTCCGAGGGGTATTCGTAGCGCAGGCTGGCGAGGTCGAATTGGCAGGCCGCGGCGAGGTCTGCGGCGCGGTCTACGGCGTTGGCGTACGGGCCCAAGATGGCGCGCATTTCGCGTTCCGAGCGCAGGCGCTGTTCGCCATTGGCTTGCGCCGCGCGGCCGAGTTGGTCGACGCGGCAGCCCTGGCGGATCGCGGTCAGCACGTCGGCCAGACGGCGGCGGCGGCCGTGATGCATGCGGGGGGCGGCGGTTGCGATTGTGGGCAGGCCCAGCGTTTCGGCCAGCCGGGCGTGACGGTCAAAGCGCGCCGGGTCTTCGCCGTCATAAAGCGGGCTGAGCGCGAGGAAGATTTGCCTGGCAAAGCGGCGCGACAGCTGTCGCGCAAGTGTCGACCATTCGCACGCGCCGGGTGTCGACGCCTGTGCCTGTGGCGGCGGGTGGAGGATCAGCTGCAGCCCGTCCGCGCCCTCCAAAAGGTCGGCGAGTGTCAGATCGCAGCTGCCTTTCTCGGCCCGCAGCCGGCCTTTGGAAATGAGCCGGCAGAGCGTGGCCCAGCCCTGCCGTGTGGCGGCAAGCGCGGTCAGTTCCAGCCCGTCGCTGAGCACCAGACGGGCGGCGGGGATCAGGCGGGGACAGTTGTCGATCTGCGCGCCTTCGGCACGCAAGGGGCTGTGGCCGGGCAGGGGTGGGCCGATTGGGCCTTCGGTTGCCTCGGTCTCCATCCGGTCGCGGATCTGGTGCGCGATCTCCTTGGCTTGGGTATGGGCGCGCACGATGCCTGCCACCGTGTTCACATCGGCGATGGCAATCGCCGAGAGACCCAAGAGGGCGGCACGCTCCATATACTCCTCGGGGTGGGAGGCCCCGGTGAGGAAAGAGAAATTCGAGGTGATCGACAGTTCGGCAAACATCGTGACAAAGAATAGTTCACTCTTTGTTCTATTTCGAGTCCCCGCTGTGCCTTGTTTTGCAAGGGTCTTGGAACATCACGCGGTGCGGTGGGGTGCCCAGAGGCAGGCGGCGGCGAGAAGCAGGCCCGACACTGTCGCGATCATACCGGCGGCCGAGACCGAGGTGGCGGCGCCGATCCAGAGCGGGCCGTAACCAGCCAGCACATAGCCCAGCACCGCCGAGAGCGTGGCGAAAACCAGCGACCAGGCCACCTGATGTTCGAGCCGGTTGGTCATCAGGCGGGCGGCGGCGGGCGGGCAGATGAACATGGCGATCACGATGATCGAGCCGACAGCGTCAAACGCGGCCACCGCAGCCAGCGCGGCCATCACCACGATGCCGAGGCCAATCAGCCCCGTGGGCAGGCCGAGGCTGCGGGCAAAACCTTCGTCGAAGGTGGAGAGTTTGAGCGGGCGCCAGAAGAGCGCCGTGACGATGGCCACCACGAGAAAGGCCAGCGCCATGCGGGGTAGTTCCGGGGGCAGGGCGGCGAGCGCCTGTGGGTCGGTCAAAGACGCCCAGCCGGTGGCGTCGAGCCAGATCAGGCTTTCCAGATTGCCGTAAAGCGCGTGTTCGACGTCGAGATGCACACCGGAGGTGTCGGATTGCTCCAACAGCAGCACGCCGCCGGCGAACATCGCGGTGAAGACGACGCCCATCGCGGCCCCCGGTTCGACATTGCCGAGACGGCGGATCGCCTCGATCAGCACGACGGCGGCGAGGGCCGCGGCGGCGGCGCCGAGCATCATCGGCACGGCGGCGACAAGGCCGGTGATCAGGAAGGCCACGACGATACCCGGCAGGACCACATGGCTGATCGCGTCGCCAATCAGGGCCTGCCGGCGCAAGAGCAGGAAGTTGCCGGGCAGGGCGCAGGCCATGGCGGCGAGCACGCCGATCACCAGGGGCGGCAGCGACAGGGCGACAAATTCGAAACCCATCAGGCACCCCCTTTCTGCGGCGCCAAAGTGGCGTCGAGCGTGGCGATCTGATCGCTGGTCAGCACATCCTCGATCCGGGTCAGTCCATCGTCGCGGGTGGCAAGCTCAGACAGATGCTCGGTCCGTCGCAGCGCCTGCCAGCGGTTTTCATCCCGCAGCGCGCGCGAGGCGGCGGCGCGGCCGTCGCGTGTAGCGACGCCATCGGGGCGGGTCAGCCCTTGCCGGCGCAGGATGCGGCGGGTCAGGCCTTCGTAGATCGGCTGGCCATGGGCGAGGGCGAGCAGGCCCTGGCGCAGATGCACACGCTGCTGCACCTGGCGGTGCCTGAGCGCCGTTGCAAGTAGCCCGCGCCCGGGGGCAACCAGCAGCGAGGTCGCAAAGAGGCCAAAGGCGACTAGAACGATAATCGGGCCGGTCGGCAGATCCGGCGCGGTGGCCGACAGCGCGGCCCCGGTATAGCCAGAGAGCCCGCCCAAGGCGCCCGAGATCAGCACCACACGTTCCGCCTGATCAGACCAGAAGCGCGCGGCCACGGCCGGGATGATCAACAGCGCCACAATCAGGATCAGCCCGACCACTTTGAGCCCCACCACGGTGACCGCCATCACCAGGGTCATCAGCATGAGGTCAACCTGCCGCGTGGCCACGCCCATCATCCGCGCATGCACCGGGTCAAACGCGCCCATCAGAAGCGGCCGGCGCAGCGCATAAGTCAGCGCAAGCACAACCAGCCCGCCTGCGGCAATCGTCAGTGCGTCGCTGCGCAGCATGCCGGCGGTGGAGCCTAAGAGGAACCCTTCCAGCCCCGCCTGTCGCCCGGCGGGCAGGCTCTGGATCACGGTCAACAGTACGATGCCAAAGCCGAAGAACACTGAAAGGACGGCGCCGATGGCGGCGTCTTCGGCGAGGCGGGTGCGGTGGCTCATCCAGCTGACGAGCCAAAGGCCCAGCCAGGCCGAGAGCGCCGAGCCCGCCAAGAGCCCCGGCAGGAACCGCCCGTCGCTGCCCAAAAGCACCATCACGATGAACGCGAGCGCCAACCCCGGCAGGGTGGCGTGGCTGATGGCGTCCGACACCAGCGAGCGTTTGCGCAGGTAGAGAAAAGCACCCACCGCCCCGGCGGCGATGCCCAGCGCGGTGGCGCCCAGAGCGACAAGTGCGGCGTTGTAGCCGAGTTGCAGGAAAAGCGCGTCGGCCAGCATGGGTTACCCCGCCGATTGTCGCGCCACAAAACCGTCGGACAGCCGTCCGCCATAGGTTGCTTGCAGCGCGTCCTGGGTGAATGCCGTGGCCACCGGCCCTTCGCCCATCCGGCGCCGGTTGATCAGGAAGACGCGGTCGAAATAGGCCTCGACGGTGCTGAGATCGTGGTGCACGGCGACGACGGTCTTGCCTTCGTCCCGCAGCGCTTTCAGCACGCCGATGATGGCGGCCTCGGTCGCGGCGTCCACGCCGGCAAAGGGTTCGTCCAGCAGGTAGAGATCGGCCTTCTGCGCCAAGGCGCGAGCCAGGAAGACCCGCTGCTGCTGGCCGCCCGAAAGCTGACCGATTTGGCGTTCGGCGAAATCCTGCATGCCGACGCGGGTCAGGCATTCCATGGCATGGGCCACGTGGCGCGGGCGCACCCGGCGCAAAAGTCCCAGCTCGCGATACATGCCCATCAGCACCACATCGAGCACCTGCGTCGGGAAATCCCAATCCACACTGGCGCGCTGCGGCACATAGGCGATCCGGTCGCGCATCTTGCCCAGGGGCTGGCCCCAGACGGTCACGCGGCCGGCCAGCGGCGTGACGATACCCAAAGCGGCCTTGAGCAGGGTCGATTTACCGGCGCCGTTGGGGCCTATGATGCCGGTCATGGAACCGGGGACAATCGTCATGTCGACGGAAAACACCACCGGCTCGTCATGATAAGAGACGGTCAACCCGCGCAACGCCAAAGGCGCCTGCGACAGGTCTTCGGCCACGGGTTGGCCAGCATCGGTGATGAGTTCCAGCGCGCTCATGTCTTACAGCCCCGCCGACAGTTTGCCCGACATGCCGCGCGCCGGCGCGTCGGCGCCCAGGGCGCGGGCAATGGTGGTGGCGTTGTGGTCGATCATGCCGACCATCGTGCCTTCGTAAGTGCCAGGCAGGCCCATCGCGTCGGAGAAGAGCTCGCCGCCGATCTGGACCTTGTGGCCCTGCGCCGCGGCGCCTTCGATCAGGGCGCGGATATTGCGGTCAGAGACCGAGCTTTCAACAAACACCGCGCCGATGCGGCGTTCGACCAGCAGGTCAACAAGTTCGCTGATGCGCTGCAAGCCGGCCTCAGACTCGGTCGAGATGCCCTGGATGCCCAGCACCTCGAACCCGTAGGCCTGACCGAAATAGCCAAAGGCGTCGTGGGCCGAAATCAGCACGCGCGCGCTTTCCGGCACTTTGGCGAGGGTTTCCTCGGCATAGGTGCCAACCGCTGCGATGTCGGCCAGGTAGGCCTCGGCATTGGCGGTAAAGGCCGCGGCTGCGTCGGGGCGGGCGGCGATCATCGCGTCGCGGGTTGCGATCACGGCGTGACGCCAGAGGTCGGGCACCATCCAAAGATGCGGGTCCGAGCGTCCGGCATAATCTTCATGCTTGATCAGCACGTCGTCAGGTGCGGCCTCGGCCACGGCCACAACCGGCTTGCGCGTCGCGAGGTCGAGCAGGAAGTCCTCCAGCTGCGCCTCAAGATAATGACCGTTCCACAGCACCAGATCGGCGCGGGTCATCGCGACAATGTCGCTGCGTGTCTGGCGGTAGCCATGCGGGTCAACCCCGGGGCCCATCAGCGCCTGAACATCGGCCGCCGTGCCGCCGATGGCTAGCGCCGCATCCGCCACCATGCCGGTGGTCGCCACAACGCGCAAAGGCGTGTTGGCCAGCGCCACGCTGGGCAGGGCGGCCGTTGCGGCCAGGGCGGTCAATACGTGTCGACGGGTCAGGGTCATCGGAATCCTCGCGCTGTTTGAAATGAATATGCGAAGCATTCGCAAAAGGTCAAGCTTATTGCGACTTATTCGCAATAAGAATCTGCTAGCAGGCCGAAATAGGCCTTAAAATGGGGCGTAGCGTCACCTTTCCCGCCCGCTTGCCAAGCCCCGCGCTGCATGAGACTTTGGCTGAGGGGAGGCGCGGAACTCATGGCGACACTGACCACCGACAGGGTAGACACAGGGCAATTGCCGCAGGCGATCGAGCCGCGCAATCCCGGTATGCCGCTGGATCTCGACTGGGTCATGCGGGCGCGGGCCAACCGGTCGGCCATCGAACGACGCGCGGCCACCCTGCCGGGGCGGCGGTCGGTGAAAAAGGCGCATCAGGCGGCGTGGCTCGCGCGGGCGATCAGCTGTATCGATCTGACGACTTTGGCTGGCGATGACACCGCGGGACGTGTGGCGCGGCTCTGCGCCAAGGCGCGGCAGCCGGTGCGGGCCGATCTGCTCGACGCGATTGGCCTGCCCGACCTGACGGTAGGCGCCGTCTGCGTCTATCACGACATGATCGCGCCCGCGGTGACGGCGCTGCAGGGCTCGGGCATCCCGGTGGCCGCGGTCAGCACAGGTTTTCCAGCCGGCCTGTCACCCTTCCCGCTGCGCGTCGCGGAGATCGAGGCGAGCGTCAAAGAGGGTGCTGCCGAGATCGACATCGTGATCTCACGTCGACACGTTTTGACGGGCAATTGGCAGGCAATTTATGACGAAATGCGCGCCTTCCGCGCCGCGTGTGGCGAGGCGCATGTCAAGGCGATCCTGGCGACCGGCGAGCTCGGCACCCTGCAGAACGTCGCCCGCGCGTCGCTGGTTTGCATGATGGCGGGGGCGGATTTCATCAAGACCTCCACCGGCAAAGAGGCGGTCAACGCCACGCTGCCCGTCAGCCTGGTGATGATCCGGGCGATCCGGGATTACCACGAGGCGACGGGCTTTCGCGTCGGCTACAAACCTGCGGGTGGCATTTCCAAGGCCAAGGACGCGGTGACCTACCTCGCGCTGATCAAGGAAGAGCTGGGCGACCGCTGGCTGCGGCCCGATCTCTTCCGCTTTGGCGCGTCAAGTCTGCTCGGCGATATCGAGCGGCAGTTGGAACATCACGTCACCGGCGCGTACTCCGCCAGTTGGCGGCATGCGATGGGATAGGGCGTCGGAATTCTTCAAGAATTCGAGGCCCGTTGAAAGCGGAAGGCAAGGCAGATGACCGTCAGGGACAACTTGGACGACATGCAGGCGCTTACCGGCGGTCTTGGAGAGGATTTCCGGAACGTCGTAAACCCGGGAATAGGCCATGCGTGATAACCCGCTGATCATCCTGCTGGGCGTGTCTGTGCTGCTTTGGCTCGGTGGGCAAACATGGCGGCGGCGCACGCTCAAGCGTGCAGTACGCGACCTGCCAACCCTGACACGACGCCAGTTGGGACCGGAGCCGTCCTTCGATCCACCCGCCGAGACGCCCGACGGGCTGGCACCTTACGCGGCGCTGCATGCGCGCACCCGCAAGGTCGAACTGGCCGTACGCGCCGTCGCGTTGGCATGGCTCGTCTACGTTCTATACCTCGCCACAAAAGGCACGCTGCAATGACCGTCAAAGACATCTTCGAGACCATGGAGTACGGACCCGCCCGCGAGGCGGCCGGTGACGCGTTGGCCTGGATCACCGATCAGGGCGCCCGCTTTGGCCATTTCATCGACGGCGCTTTCACGACCCCGCGCGAAGGGTTCGACAGCACCAACCCGGCCACAGGTGAGGTGCTGGCCACGTTGACCCAGGCCTCTGCCGCCGAGGTCGACGCCGCTGTTGCCGCCGCACGCAAAGCGCAGCCGGGTTGGGAAAAGCTGGGCGGCAAAGGTCGGGCGCGGTACCTCTACGCGCTGGCGCGGCTGTTGCAGAAACACAGCCGGCTCTTTGCGGTGCTGGAGACGCTGGATAACGGCAAGCCGATCCGCGAAAGCCGCGACATCGACGTGCCGTTAGCGCAGCGGCATTTCTACTATCACGCCGGCATGGCGCAGCTG
>JASJCC010000051.1 GCA_030066175.1 Paracoccaceae bacterium
CCTGGCAACATCCGCCTCGATCCGGTCGGCCGTGGGCAGCGTGTCCGGGTCCATGTCGAGCCGGTTGAGCAGCTGCGCGGGTGTCACCTCTTGTTCCTCGGCGATGCGTTCGGCCGCGACGATCATGGTTTCGCGCGCGGCATCGGCGCGGGCGGCGGCGGCGGCGCGGGTTTCGCGCGCCTCGCCAGCCTTGCGCTCGGCCTCACGTTCGGCCGCGACGGCCTCGCGCAAAGCGCCTTCGGCGGCTGACAATGCGTCACTGGCGCCGGCCTTGCGCGCCTCGGCCTGTGCAATCGCGCCCGCCAGTTCGGTGCGCTGCTCGGCCAGATCTTCGGGCACATTGGCGGCTTCAGCCAGATCCTGCTCGGTCTGTTCCTTGCGCTCGGCCAATTCGGCGGCGCGCTTTTCGGCTGTTTCCAGCCGGTGACGCCAACCCGACAGCTCTTTGGTCACCTGCTGCGCGCGGGCCTTGCGCGCGTCGCCTTCGCGGCGCAGCTCATCATGAGCCGAGCGGCGTGACATCATCGTCATGCGCGCGGCCTCGACCGTTAGCTTGATGTCCTCGACCTGCGCGCGCGCAGCCTCAAGGTCCCCCAGATCAGCGACGCCTGCTTCGGCCTCGGACACCTGCTGGCGCGCCAGCGTCGCCTCATCTTCATAGCGGCGCACCGCCATGCCCAGGCTTTCGAGCTTGCCCTGCGCCATGTCGCGATCGGCCTCGGCGCGGTTCAGGGCACGGGTGGCATCGGTCAGGGCGGTATCGGCTTCGCGCCGTGCTTCACGCGCGGCCTTGTCGGCGGCGGTCAGTTCTGCGAGCCGGTCGGTCAGCGCGTTATGCGCCCGCTGCGCGCCTTCCACGCGCGCCTCGGATCGGGCCATTTCCTGTTTCAGCGTCTCCAGTCGGTTAAGTTGCTCGAGCCGCAGGGCCGCCGCGGACGGTGCATCCTCGGCCCCGGCGCGATAGCCGTCCCAGCGCCAAAGATCACCTTCGAGGCTGACCAGCCGCTGGCCGGGCTGCAAGAGCGGCTGCAGGGCCTGGCCTTCGTCGGGGTCAACGAGGCCAATTTGCCCCATGCGCCGCACCAACACATCCGGCACCGACACATGCTGATTGAGCGCCGTCACCCCGGCCGGCAAGGGCTGCTCGGCATCGTAGGGCGGCAGGGCGGACCAGCCGGTGGCGGCGTCGCGGCCAACCTCAGGTGCGCGAAGATCGTCGGCGAGGGCCGCACCCAAGGCCTTTTCAAAGCCTTGTTCTACCTGCAGCCGGTCCATGACCTGGCCGCCCTCAGCGGTGTCACGCTCCAAAAGCCGTGCCAGCGCCTGCACCTCGGCGCGCAAGGCGTTAGCCTCGCCCTCAGCCTCGGAGCGTTCGGCGCGGGCATCCGCCTCGCGCGCCTGGGTGTCTGACCGGGCGGCCTCGGCATCGTCAAAGACCTTCTCGGCCCGTTCCGCCATTTCTTGCGCGTCAGCCTGTGCCTGGGTGGCTTCGGCTGCAGCGGTGGTGGTGGTGGTCAGAGTCGCCTTGGCCGCCTGCACCGCCTCACGCGCGCGCACAACCTCGCTTTCGTTGCGCTCCAGCATCTTGCGGCTATCCGCCAGAAAACGATGCGCTGACTGGTGCCGCGCGGCGAGGCGCGCCACGTCTTCGGTCTGCTGCGCCAAATCCGCCTCGCGCGATTGCAGCACGGCGGCGGCCTCACGCGCCCCCTCAGCCGCATCCGCCAGCCGGGTGTCGTGGCCCTCACTGGCTTTCTCCAGCTCACGCGCTTCCCACTCCAACCGCTCGATGGTTTCGCCTGCGTCGTGGTTCAGCCCAGCCTCACGCTCGATGTCCTTGGTCAGCTGCTCGATCCGGTGGGTCAGCGTTTCGATCGTGTCGCGCGCCCGCTGTTCCTGATCGGCGAGCGTGTCGCGCTGGACGATCAGCCGTTGCAGCACCGCCGCCGCAATGGCCTCTTCCTCGCGCAGGGGCGGCAGCTGCTCTTCGGCTTTCGCACGCCCCTTGGCGGCCTCACGCGCGGCGCTTTCGGCCCGGGCGGCCTCGTTGGTACGTTCGCGCAAAGTGTCTTCGGAGGCGGCGCGGGCAAGGTCGGCCTCTTGCCAGCGACGGTAAAGCAGCATGCCTTCGGCCTGCCGCAACTCCGTCCCGATGGCCCTGTATCGGGCCGCCTGCCGGGCCTGGCGGGCAAGCTGCGTCAGCTGCCCTGCCAATTGCTCGATCACATCCTCGACGCGGGCGAGGTTGGTTTCCGTGCTCTTCAGCTTCAGCTCGGCCTCGTGCCGGCGCTGGTAAAGCCCGCCAATCCCGGCCGCATCCTCCAGCACCCGGCGCCGGTTCTTGGGTTTGGCGTTGATCAGCTCAGAGATCTGCCCCTGCCGCACCAGCGCCGGCGAATGCGCGCCCGTGGCCGCGTCGGCAAAGAGCATCTGCACATCGCGCGCCCGCACATCCTTGCCGTTGGTTTTGTAGGCCGAGCCGACATCGCGGGTGATGCGCCGCACAATCTCCAGCTGGTCGCTTTCGTTGAAGCCCGCGGGCGCCAGGCGTTCGCCATTGTCAATGGTCAGCGCCACTTCGGCAAAGTTGCGCGCCGGACGCGAGGCGGCACCGGCAAAGATCACGTCCTCCATCCCGCCGCCACGCATCGCAGTCGGGCGGTTTTCGCCCATCACCCAGCGCAGCGCCTCAAGCAGGTTGGATTTGCCACAGCCATTGGGGCCCACCACACCGGTCAGCCCGTCCGCGATCATCAGATCGGTCGGATCCACAAAGCTTTTGAAGCCGGTCAGTCTGAGTTTGGTAAACCGCAACGCATTCATCCGATTCCATTTAAGGCAACAGCCTGCGCGGCATCTGGCGATTCTGTCAATGGGGACACGCAGGATGTGGATGTATGGGCGGGTTTATCCACAAGATGTTGGCGATCCCTCTGGATTTGCGGCGTTATGGACGCGTCAGCCCTTGTAGCAATCCAGCAAGGCGCTGCCGCCTGCGGCGCTGGCAAAGGCGTCAAAGACATAACATTCGATGCCCCGCTTGCGCCGCGGCTGGCGCGGTGCTTTGCGCCCGTCGCAGGCCAGCCCCATCAGCTGCATCGACGGATCGCCCTGCACCCAGGCCACCTTGCAGCCGGTTTCGGCCTGCGCCAAGAGTCCCGCCTTGCGCGCGATCACTTCGAAGCGGGGGAGGAATTCGGGGCTTGTGCGGATCGCCTCGGCCATGTCGCCGCTGAAGCGCAGGGTAAAGCGCGAGCCTTCGAATTCGCGTTTTACCCGCTCTTCGCCGCGAAACCCGGGGCCGGCCATATCGCAGGCCGGCAGGACCAGTATCAGAGCAAAAATCCAACAGTGTCTCATACGCGTTTCTGGCCCGATCATAGTTAACACTGCTTTAATGCCCGCCTTGCAGCACAAAGAGCCAAAGTGCCGCAGTTTACATGCTGATTTCAGAATGTATAAATATTCCGAGATTGGAATGTTAATGGAGGAGTCTCAGATGGCCCATTCCCACAGCCGCGCGACCGAGAACTATTCGCCGCTATATTTCCTTGCGTCTCTGGGCGCTGGAGGCATCACGGTGACGTTCTTCATGTTCCTGATGTTCTGGGTGCCGCATCCCGGCCGGCCGGTGCCGGTGTTCGAAGACATCGCTCCGGCCTTTGCCACCGGAGGCCTGCCGCTGCAGGCGGCCATCGCCATTGCCGCCATCGGCATCGCGGTCTTTGCCTTTCTCAACGTCAAATCGCTGATCTGGAACCTGTCGGCCCTGTCAGCAATGCGCAAAACCGACGCCTACGCGGCTTTGCGCAGCACCAACGCCGAAAGCACGCTGCTGGCCATGCCGCTTGCGCTCGCGATGACCGTGAACGCGATGTTCATCGTCGGGCTGGTGTTTGTGCCGGGGCTGTGGAGCATCGTCGAGTACCTGTTCCCCATGGCGATGATCGCCTTTGCCGCCATCGCCTACATTGCGCTGCGCGATATCGGGCGCTTCCTGGGCCGCGTGCTGGCGAAGGGCGGTGTGTTTGACGTGACCGCGCATAACTCCTTTGCGCAGCTGCTGCCGGCCTTTGCCGTGTCGATGACCGCCGTTGGCTTTGCCGCCCCCGCCGCGATGAGCACGGCGCCCGCCACCGTGGGTGTCAGCCTGGTGCTCTCCACCATCCTGGGCACCATCGCGATCCTCTACACCCTGCTGGCGGCGACCTCGGCCATCGGGTCGATGCTGCAGCACGGCACCGCGCGCGAAGCCGGTCCGACCCTGATGATCATCGTGCCGATCGTGACGGTGCTGGGGATCATGTTCCTGCGTCAAAACCACGGGTTGCACACCACGCTGGACGTGCATGCCGCGGATGGGGAGACGATGATCTTCCTGACCCGCCTGCTGGCGATCCAGGTGGCGTTCCTGCTGCTCGGTTGGGTCGTGCTGCGCAGTCAGCGGTATTTCGACGACTTCGTGCTGGGCACGCAAACGTCGCCGGGGTCCTACGCGCTGGTCTGCCCGGCGGTGGCGCTGTCGGTGATGCTGCACTTCTTCCTCAACAAGGGGCTGGTGGCAGCGGGTCTGGTGACCAAGTTCGGCGTGGCCTACTGGTCGGTGTCGGCTCTGGCGATCATCGCGCAGATCGTCGCCATTGCGCTGGTCGTGCGGCTGAACCGCCAGCACTTTGGCCGGCCGGCCACCGGTGGCGCGGTGCCTGCCGAGTAACGCCTCTCACGTATGGAGAACGGCAAAGACCGGATCAGGTGATCCGGTCTTTCCATTTTGAGGACAGCGCGCGCAACTCGCGCGAGAGGATGACGATATCCGCCCCCACGGCGACGAATTGCGCGCCATTGGCAAAGTGGCGATCCAACGCGTCGTCCGAGAAATCGATGATCCCCGCCGGTTTGCCCGCCGCCGTGATCCGACGCAGCGTGTCGGCGACCACCTCCAACATCTGAGGCGCGTTGATGTCGGTACCAAAACCCATATCGGCGGCAAGGTCCGCCGGCCCGACAAAGGCCGCGTCCACCCCATCGACAGCAAGGATGTCGTCGAGATTGTCCAAAGCCGCGCGGGTTTCGATCTGCACGATCAGGCACATCTGGTCATTGGCCGTGGCGACATAGTGCTCAACCGCGCCAAACTGAGAGGCGCGGCCCAGCACATAGCCCATGCCGCGGATCCCCTCGGGCGGGTAGCGCATGGCTTGCACCAGCGCGCGCGCCTCATCCGCGGTGTTCACCATCGGCATCAACAGCGTCTGCGCGCCGGCGTCGAGCACCTGTTTGACCAGCCAAGGCTCGCCCATCGGCAGCCGCACGATGGGCGCCACATGCGGGTCGAGCACCTGCAGCTGGCGGACAATCGCCGCCAGATCGTTGGGCGCGTGTTCGCCGTCGATCAGCACCCAGTCAAAGCCCGCGCGCCCGACCACTTCGGCGGCATAGGGATCACAGAGGCCCATCCACAGACCAACGCTGCGCTTGCCTTCCTGCAAAGCGGTTCTGAAACGGTTTTCCGGGGCGGGCACGGTCAATCCTCCGCCAAAGCGCGGGCATCCGCGATCAGCTGCTGCACGGTGTCGGCATCGCCAACCTGATTGGCCAGCATCAGCACGAGACGCGCGTTCATCCGGTGGCTTTCCGCCTCACTCAGCCCTTCATGCGCCGTCAGAAGGGCGGCGTAAACGGCATCGCCCTCGGTGCCCAGCTTGTCGTCCTGTCTCATGCTGTCACCTGTGTCTTGGCGCCGAGGGCGCGCTGGTAGGCGCCTTGGACCTTTTCAGCAGTCGGGTTTTGAAAGCTCGCGACCACATGCCCGTCGGGACGGAAGAGATAGGCGATGCCCCGGCCATAGCGCTCAAAGACCAGATCACCGTCCGGCGCAACGCAGGGATACTCCGCGCTTTGCCCGATACCCAGCCGGTCAACGCCCGTCACCTCCGGCAGGGTCACGTCGCCGAAACCCACCAGAACAAACCGCCCCTGCACCTGCTCCAGCAGCCAGCCGTCTTGCAAAGGCGCGTCGATAATTGCCATGCCCGGGGCCACCGGCCCGTCCCCCGTACCGATCATGGGCATCCCAGCCAAAGAACAGGGCAGCGATAGCCGCCCACTATTGACTAAACGCCGGGCAAACGGGTGGTGATGCGCCATGCGCAACACCTCGTCCCGGAACATCGCCTCGATGGGTGACTTGGGTGTCATGAAGTTGGTCGCGCGGGTGGAGTTCAGGATGTTTTCATCCGATCCATACACGCGTTCGGTGTTGTAGCTTTCCAACAGGTCATTGCCGCCCGCGCTCTCAAGGATCGCCGCCAGCTTCCACCCCAGATTGTCGACGTCCTGAATACCGCCATTGCCGCCGCGCGCGCCGAAAGGCGACACCACATGCGCGCTGTCGCCGACAAAGACCACGCGGCCATGCACAAACCGCTCGAGCCGCGCGCAGCGGAACTTGTAGACACTCATCCAGTCCAGCCGGAAGGGGCGATCGCCGAGGATCGCGCGCAGGCGCGGGCGGACCTTTTCCTCGGTCGCCTCTTCAACCGGGTCGGTGTCCGGGCCGAGTTGCAAGTCGATCCGGTAGATATTGTCGGGCTGCTTGTGCAAGAGCGCCGACTGGCCGGGATGAAACGGCGGGCGGAACCAGAACCAGCGCTCGGGCGTGTCGGTTCCAAAGGGGCTGTCGGCCATTTCCACGTCGACGATCAAGAAGTGTTCCTCAAAGGTCTGCCCTTCGAACGGCAGACCCATCCGTTCGCGTGTGGGGGATTTCGCGCCGTCACAGGCCGCAAGATAGCTGGCCTCAAGCGTATAGCTGCCATCCGGCGTCTCGACCGTCAGGACAACGTGGTCGCCCTTATCCTCATGCGCGACCACCTTGTTCTTGAACCGCAGGTCGATCCCCAGCTCTTGCGCGCGCTCGATCAGGTATTCCTCGACATAGTATTGCTGCAGGTTGATGAAAGCGGGGTATTTGTGGCCGTCCTCGGGCAGCAGATCAAAGCTATAGATCTCATCCGCGCCATGGAAATTGCGCCCGACCTGCCAGGTGACGCCCTTTTCCAACATGCGTTCGCCGACACCCAACCGGTCAAAGATCTCCAACGTGCGTTTCGCCCAGCAGATCGCGCGACTGCCGACGCTGACGACGTTGTTGTCATCCAGCACCACGGACGCCACGCCACGCTGCGCCAAGTCGATCGCCAAGGCCAAGCCGATCGGCCCCGCGCCGACAATCGCCACCGGATGGCGTGGTTCCGGGCCGGTCAGGCCGGGCGGTGGGACATAGGGAAAGGGTTGGTAGTCATAGGCCATGTCAGTCCCCTTTCGTCTTGCGCAGCTTTGTCAGCGTCCAGATCGCCGTGCCACCAAAGAACGCGCCGGCGATGCCCACCACTTCGACCAGGGCCGCGCTGTTCGAGATCCCCCGCACCGCAATCGCCACCCCAAGCAGCGCCAACCCCGCGAGGCTGAAGCAGAGACGAAAGATCAGCTCGCCCCGCGTTGGTCCGGTCATCCCTGCAACGCCTCCCACATCTCGGCATCGCGCTGGTCGGTCCAGATGCGTGGGGTTTCGATGCCCAAGGCTTCGTCAAAGGCGCGGCTGACGTTGAAGGGCAGACAGTGTTCGTAGATCGCATAATCGCCGAATTTCGGATCACAGGCGGCGCGGCAGGCGGCCATCGCTTGTTTCAGCGTGCCCCCGCCCTGCGCCACCCGCGCCACGGAGCGGTAGGTCGAGGTGACGAAATCCGCAGTGTTATCCAATGCCGCCGTCACCATGTCTGTGCCGACCAACGCGTCGCCCCGGCCCGGTGCAATCGCATCGGGGCCAAAAGCGCGGATCGACTCTAGTGTCGCGGGCCATTCGCGCAGATGCCCGTCACCGCAGTAACAGGCCGAGTGGTATTCGACGATATCGCCGGTGAACATCACGTTCTGATCGGGCACGTGGATTACTATATCACCAGCGGTATGCGCCCGACCGACCTGCATCAGATCAACCCGGCGTTTGCCCAGATAGACGCTCATCCGGCCGGTGAATGTGGTGGTCGGCCAGGTGAGACCCGGGATTTCCTCATGCCCCTGGAACAGCCGCGGGAAACGGGCGAATTCGCTGTCCCAATCCTCTTGCCCGCGCTCGACCACCATGGCCCGCGCGGCATCCGACATCAGCACCTGCGGCGCCTGATAGGCCGAGGCCCCCAGCACCCGCACCGCATGATAATGCGTCAGCACCAAGTGGCTGATCGGCTTGTCGGTCACGCTGCCCACGCAGTCGATCACCTTGCGCGCCAGCCGCGGCGTCGCTTGCGCCTCGACGATCATCACGCTGTCGTCGCCGATGATCACACCGCTATTGGGGTCGCCCTCGGCGGTGAAGGCGTAAAGCCCCTCGCCGATCTGGGTAAAGGAGATTTGCTTTTCCGTCATGTCGCCGGCAGAGGCAAAAGCTTTGGCCATGGTCTTATTCGTCCTTTTGATCTCAGCGGGGCGCGGGCAGGTCTATCACCATGCCATCGCGGCCAATATGTAAAGCGCCATCGTAATGCGGCTGAACGGCGGCGCGCCAGTCCGCCTCGCCTATGCCTGGCTCTTGCGTCGGGATCAGGTGGTTCAGGGCAAGCGCCTTCGCCCCCGCCTCGGCGGCGATGCGGGCGGCATCGGCGGCGGTGGTATGGCTGCGCATGATATGTTTGAACAACCGATCATCGGTGTAGCCCAGCCGATCGCACAGGGCCTGAATGCCCTGCTCCAGCATCGCCTCGTGCACCAGCAGGTCGGCGTCTTTGGCAAAGGGCGCCATTTCGGGGATCGGCGCGGTGTCACCGGACATCACCACGACACGCCCGCCCTGTTCGAACCGCAGAGCATAGCTTTCCTCAATGGGCGGGTGGTGGTTGCGCAGGGCGGTGACGCGCACTCCGTCAAGGTCCAGATCCGTTGTCTCGTCCAAAGGATACACCGGGCAGAGCGCCGCGAAATCGGGGCGGCCTTCGTCGGCGGTGCGGGTTTGGATGTCAAACGCCATCGAGGCGATGAAGCCCGCCATATAGGTGGGCAGGCCAGCCGGACCATAGATCGGGATCGGGCGTTTCAGGCCGGCAGTCCAGGCGGTATGCAGGAAGGGGCCCAGCTCCAGATAGTGGTCGGAATGCAGATGAGTGATCAGGATCGCATCAACCTCTGTCAAGGCGATACCCGCGCGTGCGATCGCCGCCGACACGCCAATGGCCGCGTCCACAAGGATCGTCTTGCCGCCCATCCGCAGCAGCGACGAGGTCGGCATCGGCCCGCCGGGATAGATCGCCGGGCCGCCCTTTACGCCGAGCAGGATCACGCAGTTGTCTAGCGCCGTGCCGCCTGCCCCGTTGATCATTTCTTACCCGGAGTCCCGTCGAACTTCTTTTCCAGATCGGCCCAGCAATCGATGTAGTCATCCTGTAGCGGCGCCTCTTCGGCGGCAAAGCGCGTGAGGTGCTGGGGAAAGCGGGTTTCGAACATGAACGACATCGTATTGTCGAGCTTTTCGGCCTTGAGATCGGCGTTCGAGGCGCCCTCAAAGGCGTTCCGGTCCGGCCCATGCGGCAGCATCATGTTGTGCAGGCTCATCCCGCCGGGGACAAAGCCTTTGGGCTTGGCATCGTACTGGCCGTAGATGTTGCCCATCAGCTCGGACATGATGTTCTTGTGATACCAGGGCGGGCGGAAGGTATCCTCGGCCACCATCCAGCGTTCGCGGAACAGGACAAAGTCGATATTGGCCGTGCCTTCGACACCCGAAGGCGCGGTCAGCACGGTAAAGATCGACGGGTCGGGGTGATCGAACAGCACCGCGCCCACCGGGCAGTAGGTGCGCAGATCGTATTTGCAGGGCGCATAGTTTCCGTGCCAGGCCACCACGTCCAAAGGCGAGTGACCGATTTGGGTTTCGTGGAATTGGCCGCACCATTTGATTGTCACGGTGCTGGGAGTTTCGCGATCCTCGAACGCCGCCACCGGGGTCTTGAAGTCGCGCCGGTTGGCCATGCAGTTGGCGCCGATCGGGCCGCGCCCGGGCAGATCGAATTTCTGACCGCAATTCTCGCAGACAAAACCCCGGCAAGGCCCTTCGAGAACCTCGACGCGATACAGTAGGCCCCGCGGCAGCACCGCGATCTCCTTGGGCTCCAGATCGATGATCCCCAGCTCGGTGCAGAAGCGCAGCCGCCCTTCTTGCGGCACCACCAGCAATTCGCTGTCGGCGGAAAAGAAATACGCGTCCTCCATGCTTTCGGTCACCAGGTAGATGTGGCTCGCCATGCCCACCTGCGTGTTCACGTCCCCCGCCGTTGTCATCGTGCGCATGCCAGTCAACCAGTTCAGCGGCTCGGACGACATCGGCACCGGATCCCAGCGGTACTGGCCCAGGCTGATCACGTCCGGATCCACATGCGGCGCGCTTTTCCAATAGGGCAGATCGACCTTCTTGTAGCGGTGCGAGTGTTTGACCGACGGACGAATCCGGTAGCACCAGGTGCGTTCGTTCTGATGGCTGGGCGCGGTGAAGGCGGTGCCGCTCAGCTGTTCGCCGTAAAGGCCATAGTTGCACTTTTGCGGGCTGTTCATGCCCTGCGGCAGCGCGCCGGGCAGCGCCTCGGTCTCAAAGTCATTGCCGAAGCCCGGCATATAGCCTTCATGCGGCCCGGGCAGGCTGGGCGCCTGCACCATGGTCTGCGGATCGCTTTGACGATTCATCTCGGCCTCCCTTGTCTGGTTGCGCGCTTGATAATAGTTGTTTTTGTAACCAACAACGCCTGACTGGGGTACGGGATGCAAAAAGACGCGTTTGATCTGCAACTTTTCCTGCCCTATCTGCTCAATCAGGCGGCCGAGGCGTCCAGCCTCGGCTTCGCGCGGATCTACAAGGAACGCTATGGGCTGTTGCGCACCGAATGGCGGGTGCTGTTTCACCTTGGTCTATACGGCCGCATGACCGCGCGGGATATCGGGGCGATGGCCTCGATACACAAGACCAAGATCAGCCGTGCGGTACAGCGGCTGGAGGCGCGGCGCTATCTGAAACGCGCCCGGGACGACAAGGACCGGCGCAAGGAGCATCTGGAGCTGACCGCCAAGGGGCGCGAGGTTTATGCCGATCTCTACAATGAGGCCCGCAGCTATGAAGCCCGGCTGCTGCGCAATATGGCGGCAGAGGATGTCACAACGCTGCGGCGCTTGCTGACGGCGTTGGGAGGGTGATCGGCGTCAGCGTTTGGCATCTTCGATGATCCGCCGTGCCGCCTGAACCGAGGGGCTGGGGCGGGCGAGCATGTATTGTTGATTTGATCGGACGCTGTCGGTGCCAAGCGCCCTCCGCGACCGGCGGGTCAGCAGCAGCGTCTCTGCCCAGCAGCCATTAGCCTGCACAATCTCATGACGGCTGCACACCAGATGCACCCAGGCCATCACGCGCTTGCCGCGCGCAAACCTTATGCCCGGCAGGCCGGTCAGCGCCTTGGCGGGTACCAAAAGCTCGGAATTGAGGCCGCGCTCTAACTGGCCCTGCCCGCCCACCAACACCCGGTGATTGGCCGAGACGATCAGGTCGGTCAAAGGCCCACCCTCCAAGGCGCCGGCCTGGATCAGCACGGGCCAGCCGTTTGGCGACCGCGGCGGCAGGCGCTGTGTCGAGTGGTATAGCCGCCGGATCGGCTGAAGCCCATGATCCAGCGTTCGCACCCGATCCCCTGGCCTCAGCGCCTCAATCCGCAAAGCGCCACGGGCCGTGTCGATCCGCGTACCCGCCGCAAAACACAGGAAATCCGCATTCTGGCGGTTGGCCAGAAGGTTGCCCACCGAAATCGGCAGCACGGAATTCAGCGTCAAGCTTTCGATGGGCGCCGCCACCAGCGCCGCCTGGTCCGCATTGTTGCTCGATTCCGGCGCGAGGTAGAGATTGCCCACCGTGTCCTGCACCACCACCGCGGTGATTGTCGCATCCGGCGTGCCGTCGGTATAGCTGATCGTCGCGTTGTAGACGACAACGCCATCGAATGTCTGCGCCGGTCCTCCATCGATGCTGAACGTGTTGTTGGCCACGTTGTTGTCGATGTTGTAGCGGTCGCTGGTGCCCGAGGTGAAATCGACAGGCGAAAGCGTCGCTTGCGCGTTATACGAAAGCGGCGTCGAGGATGACCCATAGGTCTGCCCAACCAAAAGGCCGCCGTTTTCGGCGGTTGTGTTGCCCTCGGTTGTGTCGAGTATTGGCCCTGTCCCGAGGTAGAGAACCTCGAAAGTCGTTGGCACCCGTTTGCTCCTGCGCTGACGGCCCGGGAGAGGGCCTGAAGCGAGAACAAAAGCAAAACTTGTTTAAGAAACGGCAAATCCCGGCCGGGATACGCAGGTCAGAAGCTGACCTCGACCCCGGGCAAGTTCAGCGCCTTGATCAGGTCGCGCAGTTCCTGCCGCGCCGCCACGTTCGAGATGTTGAGCTGCTTGACACCGACATCCTTGAGGTCCAGCAAGGTCAGCCCCCGCGGGAAGAGCTCGCGAAAGATCACACGTTCGGAAAATCCCGGTGCGTTGCGGAAGCCGATGCGCTTGGCCAGACGCTGCAGCGCCTTTTCCATCTTCATCTTATTGACCATCTGCTGCGCGCCCAGCCGGTTGCGCAGGACAATCCAGTCGATCGGCGCCAACCCGGCCTGCGCCCGCAATTGCCGCGCGCTCCACACCATTTCGGAATAAACCGACGGGCCGCGGATCGTCTCACCATCACTGTCGATCTTGGCCAGAAGATCAAAGTCGATGAAGCTGTCGTTCAGCGGCGTGATCAGCGTATCGGCCAGCGAATGCGCCACCTGGCTCAACCGCGTGTGTGAGCCCGGGCAGTCGATCAGGATAAAGTCCGAGCGTTCCTCAAGTTCGGACACGGCCTGGCTGAGCCGATGGTCATAGGCATTGGCGCCCTCGGGCAGCTTGCTCTGATCGATCTCGGGCAGTTCGACATAGGTCGCGCTCGGCAGCTCCAGCCCCATCGTGTCGAGATGCGCCTTGCGGTTCTCGGCATAGCCGCCGAGCGTCTTTTGCCGCAGGTCCAGATCCAGCGCGCCGACCCGATGGCCCATCCGCGCCAGCGCGGTGGCGACATGCATCGACACGGTGGATTTGCCTGCGCCGCCCTTTTCGTTTCCGACGACAATGATATGTGCCACGGCGTTTGCCCTTTGCCCTAGGTCCCACATGTTTGGCTGTGGTTCGTTGCGCGCGACTCTATCTTGCGCGCGGGGCCAAGGAAAGACTTCGCACATGTCCCGACCGCAATCGTGGCCCTTACGCCGCAACGCGGATATGGCGGTTCAGGGTTTTGTCACCAGCGCGATCAGGTCTTGTTCTCCGGTCCAAAGATGCGCGCGCCAACCGGCGCCTTGCGCGGCAGCGACATTGGCCGCCGTGTCATCGACGAGGATCAGGTTGGTGGGGATGGCGTTTGCATGCGCCGCACACGCGTTGAAAAACGCCTTTTGCGGTTTGCGCGCGCCGATGGCCGCGGAATAGACGATGCCGTCCACGTAACGTGCAAGCCCCATCTCTTGCATCAGGTACCGCGCACGCAGGTGTTCTTGATTGGTGGCGAGGATCACTTTTTGGCCAAGCGTCCGCAACGCGTCCACTTGCGTCAGCACGTCCTGGTCCACGCGCGCATCCATGGCAAACCAATAGTCGATCAGGACATCGGCGGTCACATCGGGTGCGATGTCGGGCAGGCTCGCGTCCAGAACCGTGCGCAGATCCCGGCGGCCAAGCACAACGTCATCCCAATGCGGGGCGAAGAACCCTTTCGCCAGTTTGTCGAAGTCGATACCGAGATCGCGCTCGATATCGGTGGCCCAGGACAGGCCATCCGAGGGCCGCCCGGTGACAACAACTCCGTCCACATCCAGCATCAGGCACCGTGTCACGCCCTCGCCCTCCTTTCCTTGCAATGCTCAGGATAGGGCACGTTCCCAGTCAGGCCAGCGCGACAGCCCGCGCACGAAAAATGGGGCCTGCCGATGTGGCAAGCCCCTAATGCGTTCGGATTGTGACCCGGTCAGTGCAGCTTGACGCCGACCTCGTCGATCGCTGCGTCGATCAGCTTGCCAGCGTCGGCCGCGGTCATCTGGGCGGCCACCACGTCTTGCGCGGCCGCAACGGCGACCATGGCGGCACGGTCGCGGACCTCTTTCACAGCACCGGCCTGCGCCGTGGCGATCTTGTCTTCTGCCGCTTGCAGGCGGCGGGCGATGGATTTCTGCAGCTCTTCCTTGGCCTGCTCAGCGGCCAGGCGGGCCTCTTCCTCGGCATGGGCCACGATGCGGCTGGCCTGGTCCTTCACTTCAAGCTGCTTGCGCTCATAGCTGGCGAGCAGCTCCTGCGCTTCTTCGCGCAGGGCACGGGCCTCGTCCAGCTCGTTGCGGATGCCTTCGGCGCGCTTGTCCAGCATACCACCCAGAAGCCCGGGCACCTTGAAGTACACCAGCACGGCAATAAACAGCAGCAAGCCAAGCAGCACGACAAAGTCGGTGTTGCCCAGCGAAAAGAACGGGCCTTTGGCGGCCAGTGCCGGGGTCGCAAAGCTTGAGGCGGCGATCAGGCTGAAGAGGGTTGTCTTGCGCATGATCTTACCCCTTGATCCGGCTGCTGACAGCCGCGGTGATCGCCTTGGCGTCCGCCTTACCACCCAGAGCGGCCACGATGGCCTCCGCGGTGTCTTTGGCGACGGCCTCGACGTTTTCCATGGCAGACGCGCGGATTTCAGCGATCGCCTTTTCCGATTCAGCGGCCTTGGCGGCAATCTCGGCATCGGCCTTGGCGGTCGCATCAGCCAACTCGGCCTTAATCTCGTCCCGCGTCTCTTGGGCAATGGCCTGCGCCTTGGCACGTGCGTCGGCCAGCGCCTTGTCATAGGCCTGCTCGGCCTCTTCGGCCTTGTGCTTGAGGTCTTCGGCCGCGGCGAGATCGTTGGTGATCGTGCCCTGCCGCTCGGCCAGAACCGATGCGATACGCGGAAGCGCGATTCGCGACAGGATGAAGTAGATCGCCAGAATGGTGATGACGAGCCAGAAGATCTGGTTCGGGAACCAGTCAAAGCAGAGCTGCGGCATACCGATGGCGCTGCCGCCTGCGTCGACACAGGTGCTGACAGGTGCACTGCCGGTGGTTTCGGTCGCCATATCGTCCTCCGTCGGAACTTGTCTCTACATCGGGCGGGCCGTTTGGAACGGCGCCGCCCGCGCGTAAGGATCGTGTCGTTCGGTCGGTCTTAGACGGCGAACATCAGCAGGAGCGCGACGAGGAAGGCGAAGATGCCCAGCGCTTCTGCGAATGCGATACCGATGAACAGGGTGGCCGTCTGGCCGGGGGCGGCCGAGGGGTTGCGCAGAGCGCCGGCCAGGAAGTTGCCAGCCACGTTGCCCACCCCGATGGCGGCTGCGCCGGAACCGATTGCTGCCAGGCCTGCGCCGATATGTGCGAGATCGCCTTCCATGATGAATTCTCCTTACGATTGGAAGTTGATGTTGGTGTGGTTCATTGGGTGCGCAGGTGGCGCACCGGTATCAGTGATGCGGGTGCAGTGCGTCCTTGAGATACACGCAAGTCAGAATGGTGAAGACGTAGGCCTGGATGAAGGACACCAGCACCTCCAGCCCGTACATCGCGGTGATGGCCACCACCGACAGGGGCGAAATTGCCGCGATGGCGGCAAAACCGGCAAAAACCTTGATCACCGCGTGGCCGGCCATGACGTTGCCGGCAAGACGAATGCTGTGGCTGACCGGGCGCACGAAGTACGAGATCAGCTCAATGATCGCCAGGATCGGGCGCAGCGCCAGCGGCGCGCTCGACACCCAAAAGAGGCCGAGGAACGACGCACCGTTCTTGACGAACCCCAGGATCGTGACGGTCAGGAACACCGCCAGCGCCAGCACCACGGTCACGGCGAAATGCGACGTGGTGGTAAAGCTGCCCGGTATCAGGCCAAGGAAGTTGGCAAAGAGGATGAACATGAAGAGCGTGAAGATGTAGGGGAAGTAACCCACGGCATCCTTGCCGGTGACATCCTCGACCATCTTATAGACAAAGCCGTACGCAAGCTCTGCGATCGACTGGGTGCGCGTCGGGATAATCGCGCGGCGCGAGGTGCCGATCACCATCAGGGCAACGATCCCGACAATCGCCAGGAACATCCACAGGGTCACGTTGGTGATGGTGAACATCCCCACCGGGCCATCCCCGAACAGCGGTTCGACGATGAACTGGTCCATCGGGTGGAACACCAGGCTGCCCTTTTCTTCACCGCTCGCTTCCGTCGCCATCCTCAGCCCTCTTTTCGTCCTCACCCGCGTCGCGGGTGTCTTGTTTCGCCTGGAACTCACGCGCGCTGCGCATCATCACGTTGATGCCCGCGGCGATCCCCAGCAATGTGAACAGCACCATCAGGAACGGCGTCGTGCCCAGCACCACATCCAGCCCGTATCCGATGCCGAAACCGATCCCCAGACCGGCCACCATCTCGGTCACCATCCGCCAGGCCAGTTGACCTTGCGAATAATGCTCCTCCTGGTGCGCCTTGCCGTCGTCCTTGGCGGCTTTTGCCGCTTCGATCTTGGCCTCAAGCTCGGCCAGTTTTCGCCGGTCGTCCGGTTCGGTCACGGTTTGCCCCAGTCGGAGTGCTGCGCTGTTGCTATGCGGCTGCAGCGTCCGAGTCAATAAGGCCACGGCCTTGCGGAGAGGCGGTCTAAGTATATGCTTTATATTACTAATACTGCGGTCCGAAAGCCCAGTGCTATTCCGCCGCAGGGCGCTGTTTCCGCAAACAGGCCGCTTTGGCAAATTCAACTATTTGGTTGAGTTTCCCCAACACCCCTTGACGCATCAGAACCGAAACGCCTTAACCCATGCCCATGTCCAACGACCTCGACACCATCTTTGCCGCCCTAGCTGATCCTACCCGGCGCCGCATTCTGACGATGCTGCTGGAAGATGACATGGCGGTGACGGACGTGGCCGAACCGTTCGAGATGTCGCTGGCGGCGATCTCGAAACACCTGGGCATCCTGACCCGCGCCGGGCTAATCAGCCAGGAAAAGCGCGGCCGCGTGAAATGGTGCAAGCTGGAACCCGACGCGCTGCGTGATGCCAGCGTCTGGATGCAGGGCTTTGGCCAGTTCGAACCGGTCAACCTCGATGCGTTCGAACGGTTTCTGGCGCAGGAATTGCAGACGGATGAGGGCACCGAGGACGCCTTACCGGGCGGATAATCCGCCGGATCAGCCGATGCTCTCGGCGCTGGCCACGGCTTTGATGTGTTTGAGGAACGCCTGCACCTTGGCCGTGCGGTGCAAATCCACATGGGTGACCAGCCACAATGGCGCGCTCCATTCTTCGCGCGGCGGCAGGATCTGCTGCAGGTCCGGATGCTGCTGCGCCTCGAGCACCCCCATAAAGCCGATCCCGGCCCCGGCGATCACCGCCTGTTCCAACACCCGGCCGTCAACGCTGCGGAAAACCACGCGATCATAAGGCACGCGCGCCTTCAACCAGCGCTGAAACGGCGCCCGGCTTTCTGGGTTGTCATGGGCCACAAACCTGTGCAGCGGCAGCTCGGCCTCGCTTTGCGGGGCGCCGTACTGCGCGATGTAGCTCCGGCTGGCATAAAGCGCGATGTCCTGCCGGGCGAAGGGCTGCACCACATTGTCAGGCTCATCCGGCGACGGGCCGGCCCGCAAGGCCACATGGGCCTCGCCATATTCCAGGCGAAACACCCGGTCATCGGTCAGATACCGGGCAATGACTTCGGGATATTGGTCCTGAAAGCTGGCCAGCGCCTTCACCATCAGCGGCGCAAAGGTGACCAGCGAGGTCACCAGCAGCTCGCCAGACACCGACGCGCCGCGGCCTTTGATCCGGCCCTCAAGCTGCTGAAACTGATCATCGGTGGTCTGCGCCACCCGCATCAGGTCTTCACCCGCCTCGGTCGCGGTATAGCCCCGCGCGTGGCGTTGAAAGAGCTTTACCCCCAAACGGTTTTCCAGGGAATCGATGTGTCGGATTACCGTGGCGTGGTGCACACCCAGCACCTCGGCCGCGCCACTGACAGTTCCTTGGCGGGCGACCTGAAGGGCCGTGCGAATCTCGTCCCAGTTATTCATTTGCCGCTCTGTGCATTTGCTAACAATTAATGCGCAGTTTCTGGGATTGCGTGTTTTTCTGCAAGGGCCAACATTGTGTCCATCGCATCAAACTTGCATCAGGACAAAACCATGACTGAAACACTTCTGCGCATCGACGCCTCGGCCCGTATCGATGGTTCGGTCAGCCGCGTACTGGCTGACACAATCGCTGACAAACTGGCGCCGGCCAAGACAATCCATCGTGATCTGGCAAACGGCCTTCCGCATATCGACACCGCCTGGATCGGCGCCAACGGCGTCCAGGCGTCCGAGCGAAGCGCCGAACAGCGTGCCGCGCTAACGCTGTCCGACACCCTGGTGGCCGAGCTGCAAGAGGCCGACACCCTACTGATCAGCCTGCCGATCTACAATTTCGGCGTGCCCTCGACGCTGAAGGCCTGGATCGACCATGTCGCCCGCGCCGGCATCACCTTCCGCTACAGCGAAAACGGTCCGGTGGGTCTGCTGGAAGGCAAGCGGGCGATCATTGCCATCGCTTCGGGCGGGACGGAAGTGGACTCGGCGATCGACTTTGCCACGCCGTACTTGCGGCACGTGATGGGTTTTATCGGCATCACCGACGTCGAAATTGTCCGCTCTGACCGGCTGATGGTGGATGCCGCCGCCTCACAGGCCCGGGCCGAGGACGACATTCGCCGCCTCGCCGCCTGACCTTAAGACAAACCGATCCCCGTCCCGCGGGGGTCGGTTTTACTGTCCTGCGAGCCGCACAGCTTGACTCGCGCGACCCAGCACCGTATCAGCCCTCCAAATTCCGGAAGCATCAGTGTCTTCCGGTCCCATGGGCCATGCCCGGGATCGCCCTCCGTCAGCGCGTTGCGCCCACGGGGGCCATTCTGCTTTGGGATTTGTGATGTCGACGCCGCGTGCTTACCTTGAGCACGTCCCATTAACCGAAGGAGGGCCCTGGCCCGATGTTCGAAAATCTCTCCGAACGCCTCGGCGGCGTCTTTGACCGGCTGACCAAACAAGGTGCGTTGTCCGAGGATGACGTCAAAACCGCCCTGCGCGAGGTGCGTGTGGCCCTGCTTGAGGCCGACGTGTCCCTGCCCGTGGCGCGCAATTTCATCAAGGCGGTCGAGAAAAAGGCCACCGGTCAGGTGGTCACCAAATCGGTCACCCCGGGCCAGCAGGTCGTCAAGATCGTGCATGACGAGCTGATCGGCGTGTTGGCCGGCGAAGGCGAGCCCGGCGCCCTGCGTGTCGATGCACCCCCCGCGCCGATCCTGATGGTCGGCCTGCAAGGCGGCGGCAAGACGACGACCACCGCCAAGCTTGCCAAACGCCTCAAGGATCGGGACGGTAAAAAGGTCTTGATGGCCTCGCTCGACGTTAACCGTCCGGCGGCGATGGAACAGCTGGAGATCCTCGGCAAGCAGATCGGCGTCGACACCCTGCCCATCGTCAAAGGCGAAGACCCGGTTGCCATCGCCAAACGCGCCAAGACGCAGGCCTCTTTGGGCGGCTACGACGTCTACATGCTCGACACCGCCGGCCGCTTGTCGATCGACGAAGAGCTGATGGCCCAGGTCGAGGCGGTCCGCGACGTCGCCAACCCGCGCGAAACCTTGCTTGTCGTCGATGGCCTCACCGGGCAGGACGCCGTGCACACGGCGGAAAACTTCGACGAACGGATCGGTATCTCGGGCGTAGTTCTGACCCGGATGGACGGCGACGGCCGCGGCGGCGCCGCGCTCAGCATGCGCGCCGTCACCGGCAAGCCGATCAAGTTCGTGGGTCTGGGTGAAAAAATGGACGCGCTCGAAACCTTCGAGCCCGAACGCATCGCTGGCCGCATCCTCGGTATGGGCGACATCGTCAGCTTGGTGGAAAAGGCGCAACAGACGCTGGAGGCCGAACAGGCCGAGCGCATGATGAAGCGCTTTCAAAAGGGTCAGTTCAACATGAACGACCTCAAGATGCAGCTTGAACAGATGATCAAGATGGGCGGCATGGAGGGCATGATGTCGATGATGCCCGGCATGGGCAAAATGGCCAAACAAGTCGGCGATGCCGGACTGGATGATAAGGTGCTGAAACAGCAGATCGCCCTGATCCAGTCGATGACCAAACGCGAACGCGCCAACCCGCAGCTTCTGCAGGCCAGCCGCAAGAAACGCATCGCCGCCGGCGCGGGCATGGAGGTCAGCGACCTCAACAAACTGCTCAAGATGCAGCGCCAGATGTCCGACATGATGAAAAAGATGGGCAAGATGGGCAAAGGCGGCATGCTGAAACAGGCCATGCGCGGCATGTTCGGCAAAGGCGGTCTGCCGCCTGAAATGGCCGGGCAGATGGACCCAAAGGCGCTTGAGGCTGCCGCCAAGCAAATGGGCATGGGCGCCCCCGGCGGTGGCGGCTTGCCCGGGCTCGGCGGCGGCGCCCTCCCCCCCGGTCTCAGCGGATTCGGGAAAAAGAAATGACCATCCTGCCCCGGCCAAGCGCCCCCTGGCGCAACGCCGCCACCCACACCAACGCCTGTCAAACGTATTGCGGTGACGCCGCCGCCAAGAAACCTGCCGCGCGCCAGCGCGTCCTTTGGATCACGCCTGCATGACCTCAGCCCCCGTCATCGAAACCGCGCGTCTGCGCCTGCGCGGCCATGTCATGGCGGACATGGACGCGTTTGAGGCGTTTTTCGCCTCGGACCGCGCGACCTATAGCGGACGGCCGAAAAACCGCGCCCATCTGTGGTACGGTTTTGCCTCCGAGGTTGGCAGCTGGGATCTGATGGGCCATGGCGGCTGGGGCGTGGAAACACGCGACGGCGCGCTCATTGGCCAGGTGGCGATCACCCAGCCACCGCATTTCCCCGAGCGCGAGATCGGCTGGACGCTGTTTGCCGGCTATGAGGGCAGGGGTTTTGCCTGTGAGGCCGCCGCCGCCGCACTCGGTTGGGCCTGGGCGCAGGGCTGGGACACGCTGGTCAGCTACATCACCCCGGCAAACGCCCGCTCCATCGCGCTGGCGAAACGTTTGGGCGCTGAACATGACCCAAAGGCCGCCCTGCCCGAGGGTGAAACCGCCGACGAAACGGTGGTTTACCGTCATTTCCCCGATGCCGACGGCAGTCCGGAGGCCTACGCATGACCGCCCCGGTGCTCCACACCAAACGCCTCAACTTTTGGGGGCCCGAAGCGGGCGATCGCTCGGCTTATGCTGCGTTCTACGCAAGCTCTGACGTGACCGTGGGCGACTATCGCGGCGGGCGCAGCGCGGAAGAGATCGACGTCATCCTCGCCAGCGACCGCGCGCATTGGCAGCGCCATGGCTTTGTCCTGTCGGAAAGGGTTGTCGCATGACCCTGACCAACGCCCCGCGCCTGACCACGGAACGGCTGATCCTGCGTGGCCCCGAGCACCGCGATACCGAACATGTCATCGCCTTCCTGCTGGACCAGGAGCGCGCGCAGGGCTTTGGCGCCAGCGACAATCGCGGCGACGCCTGGCGCTGGTGGGTACTCAGTATCGGCCACTGGCACATGCACGGCTATGGCTATTTCACCATCGAAGAGAAGGCCTCAGGCCAGCCCGTCGGGCTGACCGGCATCTGGAACCCCGAAGGCTGGCCAGAACCCGAGGTGGGCTGGGTAGCCTTCAGCGGCTTTGAGGGCAAAGGCCTGATCCGCGAGGCCGCAGACCGTGCCCGCCGCTGGGCCTATGACGATCTGGGTATGTCGGCGCTGACCTCGAACATCGTGCCCGGCAACACCCGCTCTATCGCGCTCGCCGAACGGCTCGGCGCCACCTATGAGCGGACCTACCAGAACATCCATATGGGCGAGGAACTGCTCTACCGCCATCCGGGACCGGAGGCGCTGGCATGACGGCGCTGCAAATCCCCACGCTGACCACCGAAAGGCTGCTGCTGCGCGGCCCGCAGGAAAGCGATTTCGAAACCATTCACGCCTTTATGGGCTCGCCCCGCTCCGCTTTTGTCGGTGGTCCGGTGCTCGACCGTTTTGCCACTTGGCGCGCGTTCCTGGCTGTACTCGGCCACTGGGCCTTGCGCGATT
Source organism: Paracoccaceae bacterium (assembly GCA_030066175.1). Taxonomy (GTDB): domain Bacteria; phylum Pseudomonadota; class Alphaproteobacteria; order Rhodobacterales; family Rhodobacteraceae; genus JASJCC01. The sequence goes on from JASJCC010000051.1 coordinate 22,231, forward strand.
ATGGGTTTTTCACGCTGGAACATCGCGACACTGGCAAGCTGGTGGGCCGTGTCGGCGTGGTTTGTCACGAGATGTGGCCAGAGCCCGAGCTGGGCTGGCATCTGTTCGAAGGCTTCGAAGGCCAGGGCTATGCCTATGAGGCGGCTGTGGCGGTGCGCGACTGGGCGCATGACAGTCTGCAGCTGGGTCCGTTGATTTCGCTGATCATGCCGGAAAACACCCGGTCGATCACGCTTGCCGAACGCCTGGGCGCAACCTACGAAAAAGACATCGAACTGCTGGGGTACATGGGCCGGGTTTATCGTCACCCGCTGGGCACGGGGGGCACGGCATGATTGCGGCTGTGGAACAACACCGCCCGGGCCCGGCCGCCCGCATGGCGGCCCGTTTGGGCGGCAAAATCCCGGTGCTGGACACCAAACACCTGCAGCTGCGCGGCCCGCGGATCTATGATTTCGACGCCTATGCGCGGATCAACTGTTCGAACCGGGCGGAGTATATGGGTGGCCCGTTCAGCCGGGCCGAGGCCTGGACCGACTTTTGCCAATACACAGCGCAATGGCTGCTGCACGGCCATGGCATGTGGACCATCGATGCCCAGACCACGCCCAGCGCCGGCTTTGTCACCCTGGGCTTTGAGTATGACGACCCGGAGGCCGAGCTGGGCATCTTTGTCACCGAAGAGATTGAGGGCCAAAGCTATGCGCATGAGGCGCTCGAAGCAGCACTGGAGCACGCCTTCACCACGCTGCGCTGGCCCAGCGTCGTGTCTTATGTCGACCCGGGCAACGCCCGCTGCATCGCATTGATGGAGCGTATGTCAGCCGCGCGCGACGCCACCGCCGAGGCCGAGCTGAACGACGGCACCTTTGTCTTTCGCCACATCAACCCGTCGGAGGGCGCGTAATGGGACATCGCGACATCCCCGTGCTGGACACGCAGCGCCTGCAATTGCGCGGGCCCGAGCCCGAGAACTATCCCGATTTCAAGGCCACCTTTGCCTCGTACCGGTCGCGCTTCATGGGTGGTCCACTCAATGCCTACGAGGCCTGGATGCTCTATGCCGCCGAAATCGGCCACTGGGAAATCCGCGGCTTCGGCATGTGGATGGTCCACCTGCGCGACACTGGCGAGACCGTCGGCATGGCGGGCGGGTGGTTCCCGGCAAAATGGCCCGAGCGTGAGATCGCCTGGATCATCTGGCCCGACCAGGCTGGCAAAGGCTATGCGCTGGAGGCCACGCACCGCGTACGCCGGTACTTCTATGAACAAGGCGGCTGGGACACGGCGGTCAGCTATCTCGACCCCAAGAACCTCGATTCGATCCGCCTGGCCGAACGGCTGGGCGCCAAGAAAGACCATGACGCCTCGTCGGTGGACGGCAACGACGTGTGTTACCGCCACCCCAAACCTGCCGAATTGCAGGGCACCCAGCTCGCCCATGGCATCGACATGGAAATCCAGAACTACATCGATCCGCTGTTCAAGCCGAAAGGATGGGCCATTGACTGACGCCGTGACCCGCGCCGCGGACCTCCTCAAGGACCATCGCGACAGCATCGACCGGCTGGATGCGATACTCGTCTACACATTGGGCGAGCGTTTCAAACACACGCAGGCCGTGGGTGAG
>JASJCC010000188.1 GCA_030066175.1 Paracoccaceae bacterium
GTGGTCGGATGACGTGACGGATGACGACTACAACATGATGGTGCGGGCGCCGTATCCGCATAGTCATGAGGTGCTGCGCCGGGGGGATCCGCTTTATGACCTGGTGATCCTGACGGATTGGAACTGGCCCTATCCGGTCAAGGGGCGGGGATCCGCGATCTTTCTGCATCGCTGGCGGCGACCCGGCTTTCCGACCGAAGGCTGTGTGGCGTTTCGGCCCGAGCACCTGCGCCGGATTGCGGCGCGCATCAAGTATGGCACACGCCTGATTGTGCCGGAAGCTTTGGCTTATTCGGGATAACGCCGGCGCGCTTTGGCGGTGCCCAGAACGGTGCTGCCTTTGCGGGCGGTGGCGGTCCATTCGTAGGTGTGAACCTCGCCCGGGGGGCAGGGGCTTTTGTATTTGAAGACGCCGCCGGGGATGGTGCCGCTTTGGCTGAGTTTTAGCCTGCCGCCGCCGTGATTGTAGTTCGGCGCGTCGAGATCCTTGAGTTTGAAATCGACGCGGGTTGTGCCGGCGGGCAGATCGCGGATCACAAATTGCGGCGAGCCGACGGTGTTGGGGCGGCCCGAGGTGCAGAGCGGGATGTCGCCCCATTTGAAGCTGAGCGAAAACTCGGCTGCGGCGGAGGTGGCGGCGAGCAGCAGGGCGGCGGTGGTGAGGGCTAGGCGGGGCATGGCGACTCCTGTTGGATTGTTGTGTCGCCAGTGTCGGGCAAATCCATGCGAAAACCTTGATATGAGTCAATCGGTCTGAAGCTGGGTGCCGAGGCCGTGCAGCATCGTCAGGCAGGCGCTGAGCTGGGTTTGGGTGACAAATTCGTCGGCCTGATGCGCTTGGGCGATGCTGCCGGGGCCGCAGACCACGACCGACAGGCCCAGTTGCTGGAAGAGGCCGGCCTCGGTGCCGAAGGGGACGGTTTCGCACGTGTTCTGGCCGGTCAGGCGGGCGACGAGATCGCGGGCGGCGTTTTCTGCCATGGGTTCCAGTCCGCAGACTTCGCCTATGGTTTCGGTGCGGATGTCAGCCTCGGGGCAGTTGGCGCGCATGGCGGGGAGCAGCTCTGTGCCCACGTAATCGGCCAGCGCGTCTTTGACAAAGCGCGCGTCGTCCCAGAGCACGGGGCGCATTTCCCAGTCGACCTCGGCTTTGCCGGGGATGACGTTATGGGCGGTGCCACCGGCGATGCGGCCGATATTGATGGTGGTCCAGGGCGGATCGAAACGGCTGTCTTTTGGGGCGCGGGTTTTCAGGTCTTCGGCGAGCTGCATCAGGCGGGTGACGTAACGTGTGGCATAGAGCGCGGCGTTGACGCCGCGTTCGGGGGCAGAGCCATGGCCTGCGCGGCCGGTGAAGCGGGTGGTGTATTCGCAGCAGCCCTTGTGGCCCTCTATGATCCGCATCTCGGTCGGTTCCCCGATGATAGCCATGGCGGGGCGGTGGCCGCGGTCTTGCAGTTGCGGCAGCAGGGCTTGGGCGCCGAGGCAGCCGACCTCTTCGTCATGGGTAAAGCAGAAGTGGATGGGGCGGCTGAGGTTGAGCGTGGCGTAATGCTCGGCCATGGCGAGGGTGGCGGCGAGGAAGCTTTTCATGTCGCAGGTGCCGCGGCCGTAGAGCCTGTCGTCCTTGGTGTGCAAGGTAAAGGGATCGCTGGACCAGTCCTGATCGGCGACCGGGACAACGTCGGAATGGCCCGACAGGACGATGCCGCCGTCGCGGTCGGGGCCGAGCGTGGCGAAAAGGTTGGCCTTGGCGCCGGTGTCGTCGCTGTAGATCTCGACCCGCGCGCCCTGATCTTCGAGCAGGCCCGCCATGTGGGTGATCATGGCGAGGTTGGAGTCGCTGGACACCGTGGGAAAGGCGATCAGGTCGGTCAGGATTTCTGTGGTGCGCGCGAGGGTCGTCATGGTTTCACGACCAGCGCGCGGGGGCGGTTGCAGAACGGCTCGGCCGGGCCGCTGTCGGTGATCAGGATGGATTCGGTGATCTCGAGCCCCCAATCGGCCATCCAGAGACCGGGCATGAAGTGGAAGGTCATACCCGGTTGCAGGACGTTTTCATCCTCGGCGCGCAGGCTGATGGTGCGTTCACCCCAGTCGGGCGGATAGCTTAGGCCGATGGGATAGCCGCAGCGCGCGCCGCGTTCGATGCCGGCGCGTTCCAGCGGGGCGGCGAGCGCATTGGCGATGTCGCAGGCGCGGTTGCCGGCGCGGGCGGCGTCAAGGCCGGCTTCGAGCCCTTCGACAAGGGCGGCCTCGGCTTTGCGGATCATCTCAGGCGGGTCGCCGAGGAAGATCGTGCGGCAGAGCGGGGCGTGGTAGCGGCGGTAACAGCCGGAGATTTCGAAGAACGTCGCCTCACCCTTGGCAAAGGGGCGGCCATCCCAGGTCAGATGCGGGGCGGCGGCGTCAGAGCCGGAGGGCAGCAGCGGCACGATGGCGGCATAGTCCCCCCAGTGCCCATCGGCCCCGCGCAGCGCGTCGCGCTGGGCCTCGGCGACAACCTCGTTCTTGGGGACACCCGGTTCGACGCGCTCCATCAGCCCGTCGATCATCTTTTCCGAGATGCGGGCGGCGCGGCGCATGAACACCAGCTCTTCGTCGGATTTCACCGCGCGTTGCCAGTTCACCTGGGCGGTGGCGTCGATCAGAGTTGCCTGGGGCAGTTCGGCGGCCAGGGTCATATGCGCCTTGGCGGAGTAGTAGTAATTGTCGGTCTCGACACCCAGTCGGGCGGTGCCGAGGCCGAGGTCCATAAGGCGCTGGGCGAGGTCTTGCATCGGGTGGCGGGTGGTGGATTGCACGAAGTGGTCGGCATAGCCGATGACGCGGTCGTCCCCCATCCAGACGGTGCGCAGCGCGCCATTGGCGTCCTGATTGCGGCCCCACCAGATCGGGTCGGCGTCAGGGAAGACCAGCACGCCCTGATGGACGTAGAACGACCAGCCGTTATAGCCGGTGAGCCAGGCCATGTTCGACGGATCGGTGACCAGCAGCACCTCAATCCCGGCGTCATCCATCGCAGCGCGGGTGAGGGTCAACCGGCGCTGGTACTCCTGCGGGGAAAAGGGCAGGTCTTTGCGGAATTGGTGCTGGGTCATAGTGTTCCTGGCGGACAGTTGGGGCCGCCTCCTGCGCCGCATCATTTCTGAAAACGCTCCCTGCGGGCAAGCGTGAAGGCGCGCGATCTCGCCCGACGGTCGCGCCGTGCGCAGTGACGAAATTTTGGACAGTTGCCCCCGAGATGCGGGATTTGTTTGCATTTATCCTCGAGTCAGTTGCAACATGCCCCGGCAGACTGTTTAGTCTGCGCAAGAGACAGCGGAATAAATCCGCGGATGAGATGACAGGGAGCCACCTATTGGCCGAACAGTCCAACAGCGACGCGTTCGTCGCGTTTGAACGTGTCCAAAAGAGCTATGACGGCGAAACGCTTGTCGTCAAAGACCTCAACCTCACCATGCCGAAAGGCGAGTTTCTGACAATGCTGGGGCCCTCGGGGTCGGGCAAGACAACCTGCCTGATGATGCTGGCGGGCTTCGAGACGGCGACGCATGGCGAGATCAAGCTCGATGGGGTCAGCATCAACAACATCCCGCCGCATAAGCGCGGCATCGGCATGGTGTTCCAGAATTACGCGCTGTTCCCGCATATGACGATTTACGAGAACCTCAGCTTTCCGCTTGAGGTGCGCAAGATGGGCAAGGCGGACCGCGAACAGAAGGTCAAGCGCGCCTTGGACATGGTTGAGATGGGCGCCTTTGGCGGTCGGCGTCCGGCGCAGCTGTCGGGTGGCCAGCAACAGCGGATCGCGCTGGCCCGTGCGCTGGTGTTCGAGCCCGAGCTGGTTCTGATGGACGAACCGTTGGGGGCGCTCGACAAGCAACTGCGGGAAAAGATGCAGTTCGAGATCACCGATCTGGCGCACCGTCTGGGCATCACCGTGGTCTACGTGACCCACGACCAGACCGAGGCGCTGACCATGTCGGACCGGGTGGCGGTGTTTGACGACGGGCGCATTCAGCAGCTGGATCCGCCCGATACGCTTTATGAAAAGCCGCAAAACAGCTTTGTTGCGCAGTTCATCGGTGAGAATAACACGCTTGAAGGCACCATTACCCAGATCACCGGCGAGACCTGTCTGGTCAAACTGGCGGATGGGCAGGAAATCGACGCGGTGCCGATCAACGTGCACAATGTCGGCGACCGCACCCGCGTGTCGATCCGGCCCGAACGGGTCGAGTTCAACAAGGACCGCCTGCAGGAAGGCGCGCACACGGTCAAGGCCGAGGTGCTGGAGTTCATCTATATGGGTGACATCTTCCGCACGCGTCTGCGGGTGGCGGGCAACGATGAATTTGTGATCAAGACCCGGAACGCGCCCGACCAGGTGCGGCTCGAGCCGGGATCGCAGATCGAAATAGGCTGGCTGCCCGAGGATTGTCGGGCACTGGATGCCAGCTGATGGCTTTTATCGCGGCGTGCGGTCGGGGATGACCCGCGGCGCGATGAAATGAGGGCCGGTTCATGAACACCCGTAATCCGGCCTCTTTCACTTAACGGGTAACTAGGGAGTATGAGATGAAACTCACCAAGACACTTCTGGCCACATCGGCACTGACCGTTGCAGCCGCAGGTGCCTATGCCGCAGGGCATGGCATGGCCGACAGCATGACACTTGTGTCGTGGGGCGGCGCCTACCAGAACTCGCAGCAGAAAGCCTATGTCGAGCCCTATCTCGCCATGAACGACGGCGTGTCGGCGACCTGGGACGAAAGCAGCGCCGAGGCTGTGGCCAAGCTGCGCGCGATGAACGAAGCGGGCAACGTGACCTGGGATTTGGTTGACGTGGTGGCCGCGGATGCCATCCGCCTCTGTGACGAAGGCCTGGCGCTGGAGATTGATCCGGACGAAGACCTGGCCGCAGCGCCCGATGGCACCAGCGCCGAGGATGATTTTGGCGATCTGCTGGTCTCCGACTGCTTTATCCCGCAGATCGTCTATTCGACGACCTTTGGCTATCGCACCGACCTGGTGCCCGAAGGTGTGGAGGCCCCAAGCCAGATCTGTGACGTGTTTGACCTGGAGAAGTACCCGGGCAAGCGGGCGCTGGAAAAGCGTCCGATCAACAACATGGAATGGGCGCTGCTCTGTGACGGTGTCGCCAAGGACGACGTCTATGACGTGCTGGAGACCGAAGCAGGTCAGGAGCAGGCCTTGGCCAAGCTCGACACCATCAAGGATGAGGTGATCTGGTGGTCGGCCGGTGCGGATACCCCGCAGCTGCTGGCTGATGGCGAGATCTTCATGGGCTCGACCTACAACGGCCGTCTCTTCAGCGTCATCGAAGAGCAGAACCAGCCCGTGGGCATGATGTGGGACGCGCAGGTGTTTGACCTTGATGGTTGGATCATCCCGGCGGGTCTGTCGGATGAGCGTCTGGCGCGGGCCAAGGACTTCGTGAAGTTCGCAACCGACACCCAGCGTCTGGCGGATCAGTCCAAGTACATCTCGTACGGGCCGGCGCGCCTGTCCTCGGCGCCGCTGGTTGGCACCCATGCCGATCTGGGCATCGAGATGGCGCCGCATATGCCGACCGATCCGGAGAACGCCAAGAACACGTTCCTCTACAACTACGAGTTCTGGGCCGACTACCGCGACGACATCGACGCCAAGTTCCAGGCCTGGCTGGCGCAATAAGACCTGAAGTCGGGGCAGGGGCATCCTGCCCCGACTGACCCAAAAAGCGGACGTGCCCCGGGCCTGACCCGGGGCCTCCACCCCTCCGAAAGCCAACCTTGGTTGGCGCCACAGCAGGAGGTCCCGGGGCAAGCCCGGGACGGGGGAGACCAGACCCATGCCCAAAGGCTATATCATCGGCCATATCACGGTGAACGATCCCGAGGCCTACCAGGAATATATCGACCGCGACACGCCGATCCTGCAAAGCTTTGGCGCCCGCTTCATCGTTCGTGGCGGCCAGTCCGAGACGGTGGAAGGCGCCGCCCACAACCGCCACGTCATCATCGAGTTCGACGATTACGAGACCGCCAAGCGCGCCTATCACGATCCCCAATACCAGGCCGTGGCCGATATCCGCCGGCGCACCGCTGACAGCACCATCATCCTAGTGGAGGGCACGGAATGAGTACGCTCAAAGGCACCGGACCGCAGACCGCGGACGCCCCGACGCCCGAAGACGCCTTTCACGAGGCCGCAGCACTTGAGGATCGCGACAGCGGGCCGCGCCATGGTGGCGCCGCGGATGGCCCGGTTCTGGCCGCCGATGGCAGCCCGCTGAAGAAATCACTCAACCGGTCGCTGCGGATGCAGAAGATGCGCGCGCTGATGCTGATCGCGCCGCTGCTGCTCTTTGTGCTGGTGACGTTTATTGCGCCGATTGCCGATATGCTGTTCCGGTCGGTCGAGAACCAGATCGTGGCGGATACCCTGCCGCGCACCACGGCGGTTTTGCAGGACTGGGATGCAGACACCGGTGAGCTGCCCGACGATCCGGTTTGGGAAGCCGCCTATAACGACATCTTTATCGCTGCCGAGCGCAAGCTGCACACACGTCTGGGCACGCGGTTGAACTATGAGTTGACCGGGGTGTCGTCGCTGTTCCGCAAATCGGGCCGGGGGCTGGATGATATCGGCGAGGTTTATCAGGACCAGTTCGAAGACCTGACCAAGGATTGGGACGAGGCCCGCCCCTGGGCCGAGCTGATGGGCGACCCGGACTGGATCGCCGCGCAAGAGGCCTGGAGCGAAGAAGACGGCCCGATGCCCGAATTCCAGCTGCGCGCGGGCATTGCCGAGGTGCTGCCCGTCACCGCCGCCTCATACCAGACCTTTGCCCGGTTCATGCAGACCGAGGAGGGCGACAGCCCGCTGGAGGAAGAGCCCTGGACCCAGGTGCATTGGGCGCTTTACACCGACCTCGCAGCCAATGACCTGTCGGGCTATGACGGCCCGCGCGCCGATATGCTCAAGGCAGCGGACGCGCTGGTCGATGACCCGGAATTCGAGACGATCCGCGTGCGCGATGCCTTTGTCGATTTTGACGAGGATTGGGGGAATATCGAGGTCTGGCGGACGATCCAGATCTACAGCCCCAACTACACCGCGGGCTATTTCCTCAACGCCATCGACATGCAGAAAACCCCGGACGGGCCGGCGCTGCGCGATGAGGATGAGCGGATCTATGGCCTGCTGTTCCAGCGCACCATGTTCATGAGCATGGTGATCACCTTCAGCTGTATCCTCTTGGGCTATCCCATCGCTTATCTGTTGTCGAACCTGCCGATGCGGACGGCGAACCTTTTGATGATCCTGGTGCTCTTGCCGTTCTGGACTTCGCTTTTGGTGCGGACCAGCGCGTGGAAGGTGATGTTGCAGCAGCAGGGCGTAATCAACGACGTGCTGGTCTGGCTGGGGCTTGTGGCGGATGCCAACCGGCTGGAGATCATCAACAACCAGATCGGCACCATCGTGGCGATGACGCATATCCTGCTGCCCTTCATGATCCTGCCGATGTATTCGGTGATGAGCACCATCCCGCCCTCTTACGTGCGGGCGTCGAAATCGCTGGGGGCGACGAACTGGACCACCTTCTGGCGGGTCTATTTCCCGCAATCAGTGCCGGGGATCGGCGCTGGCGCGATCCTCGTCTTCATCCTGTCGATTGGCTATTACATCACGCCCGAGATCGTCGGTGGCCGGACCGGGACTTTCATCTCGAACCGGATCGCCTTCCACATCTCGTCCAGCCTCAACTGGGGTCTGGCGGCGGCCCTAGGAGCGATCCTGCTGGCGGTCGTGCTGATCCTCTATTGGGCCTATGACCGGATCGTCGGCATCGACAACGTGAAACTGGGGGGCTGAGCCATGGGACTGCCG
>JASJCC010000189.1 GCA_030066175.1 Paracoccaceae bacterium
CGGATAGACGGGCAGGGCGAGCGCCAGCGCCTCGCTCATCACCGACACAAGGTCAATCACCTCGCCCAGCGGTTCCAGCGTGTCGTCCTCGGGCATCTCGGTTTCCGCGCCGGGATCGGGCTCGGTGATCTGGTCGGGCGGGACAAAGTGGCGGGTGATCCTCTGGTCAATCCGCGTGGTCACTGGCTCCAGCGTGACAATGCAGGGCTGCACCACCGTGGCGCCCAGATCGGCAGTCAGCAGCCAGCCCTGGCGCCCCTGCGGCGCCAGCGCGCCAACAAAGCGCAGTTTGCGCAGCGCGCTCAGCCCCAGTGTCTCCGCAATACCAGCGCGCTCAGCCGCCTCAGGCTCCAGTTTGAAGGCGGTCGGACTGCTCTGGCGCAGCTCGGCAGGGCGCAGAATCGACGGGTTGACGGGGGTGGCTGGCATCGGGGTCGGGTTTTCCGTGGCTTGAATGGTGCTGCGTCCTTTAGTAAGCCGGGTTAAGAGGCGAAGGCGGCCAAGGCAAGGGGAATGGCATGCGCAGCATTGTTGCAGGCTTGAAGGGCGGGGCTCTTACACTGGTTCTGCTGGGCCTTGGGGCCTGCACGGACATGTACCGCACCCACGGATACATCCCGCTTGAAGAAGACCTGCAGCAGATCGTTGTCGGCGTCGATACCCGCGGCACGGTCGAGGATGTGGTCGGTGTGCCCAGCGTCGCCGGGGTGCGCGAAGGCGGCAATTACTATTACATCGAATCGCAGGTGCGCCATTTCGCCTGGCGCCGACCCGAGGTGACCGACCGAACGGTGTTGGCGATCACCTTTGATTCCACCGACGTTGTGTCGAACATCGTTGAATACGGGCTTGAGGATGGGCGCGTGGTGCGGCTGTCGCGCCGGGTCACGCAGACCGGCGATGGCGATATCGGCTTTATCCGCAAGCTCTTTGGCAATATCGGCGGGCTTGCCGCCGGCGATCTGCTGAACTGATCCGGGCCGGGGGCGTGGCGATGCACACCGGCCCCGTTGAAATTGAGCGCGACACCGGCGCGGCCCCTGACCTCTACCTTGTCAAGGGCCGCTATGCCGCGCGGCTTGCCCGCAATGCCGCTGACCGCGCCGCGGCCCAGGCTTTGCGTGGACGGGCCTTTCGCATGGCCGAGGGCGTGGTCGATGCCGATGCCCATGACGCACATTGCGATCATGTGCTGGTCGAAGACCGCCGAAGCGGGCGGCTGGTCTGCTGTTTTCGGTTTTTCAAGCTGGGCAGCGGTGACGCCATCGGCCAGACCTATTCGGCGCAATTCTACGAGCTTTCGGCCCTGCGCGCCTTTCGCGGGCCGATGGTGGAGCTGGGCCGGTTCTGCATCGATCCCGACTGCCGCGATCCGGACATCCTCCGCATCGCCTGGGGGGCGATGACGGCCTATGTCGATGCCACCGGGGTCGAGATGCTGTTTGGCTGTTCCAGCTTTGAGGGCACCGATGCCGCGCGCTATCACGACGCCTTTGGTGTGCTGCGCGACCGGCACCTGGCGCCCAAGCGCTGGCTGCCGCGGGTCAAGGCGCCGGATGTGTTTCGCTTTGCCACCCGGCTGCGCGGTACGCCGGATCTCAAGGCCGCGATGCAGCGCATGCCGCCGATGCTGCGCACCTATCTGATGATGGGCGGTTGGGTCAGCGACCACGCGGTGGTCGACCGGCAGATGAACACCCTGCATGTCTTTACCGGGGTCGAGATTGCGGCGATCCCCCCGGCGCGCAAGCGGCTATTGCGGGCGGTGTCGGGCTGAGGCCTGCCGCAGCGCTTGACCTTGCCGTGCCGTCAGCCTAGCGATCAGCGCCATGGCCATTGTCCCGCTTTTGCAGCTTTCTGACGTCTCGCTGACCTTTGGCGGCAACCCGGTGTTTGACGGGTTGTCGATGAACGTGCAGCCGGGGGACCGCGTGGCGCTTGTTGGGCGCAACGGCTCGGGCAAATCTACGTTGATGAAGGTGATGGCCGGGCTGGTGGAAACGGATCGTGGCCAGCGCGTGGTCCCGGCGGGCACCAGCGTCGGCTATATGGAGCAGGACCCCGATCTGAGTGCGTTTGAAACGCTGGGCGATTACGCCGCCGCCGCGCTGGACCCGGGCGAAATGTACCGCGTGGAACGCGCCGGTGAGGGTCTGAAGTTCGACCCCGCGCGCCCTGTGGCCACTGCGTCGGGCGGCGAACGGCGGCGGGCGGCCTTGGCGCGGCTGATGGCCGAAGCGCCCGATCTGATGCTGCTCGATGAGCCGACCAACCATCTGGATATCGAGGCGATCGGCTGGCTCGAGGACGAACTGAGATCCACCCGCGCCGCCTTTGTCCTGATCAGCCACGACCGGCGCTTTCTGACCGAGCTCACGCGCGCAACGCTCTGGATCGACCGCGGCCAGGTGCGGCGGCAGGAAAAGGGCTTTGCCGCGTTTGAGGCCTGGCGCGACAAGACCTGGGACGAAGAAGACCTCCAACGCCACAAGCTCAACCGCAAGATCAAAGCCGAGGCGCGGTGGGCCGTCGAGGGCATCAGCGCCCGGCGCAAACGCAACCAGGGACGGGTGCGCGCCCTGCAGGAACTGCGCGCCGAACGGGCGGCGCAGATCACCCGGCAGGGTGCAGCGGCAATGGCGCTGTCGTCCGGGCCAAAATCCGGCCGCAAGGTGATTGAGGCGCGGGGGCTGGCCCATGCCTTTGCCGACAAACCGATCGTCAAAGGATTTGACCTGACCGTCATGCGCGGCGATCGCGTCGCCTTTGTCGGGCCGAACGGGGTGGGCAAGACGACGCTGATCCGGCTGCTGACCGGTGAAATGGCACCCGATGCCGGCAGCGTCAAACTGGGCACCAACCTTGTCCCGGCGGTGTTCGACCAGACCCGCGCGCAGCTCGATCCGGACATGAGCCTCTGGGACAGCCTGACCGGCGATCCGCAGATGCGGGTGTCGGGCAAGGCCGATCAGGTGATGGTGCGTGGCCAGCCGAAACACGTGGTCGGTTACCTTAAGGAGTTTCTTTTTGACGAAGCGCGTGCCCGAGCCCCCGTGCGTTCGCTGTCGGGGGGCGAAAAGGCAAGGCTTTTGCTGGCGCGCATCATGGCACGCGAATCGAACCTTTTGGTGCTGGACGAACCGACCAATGATCTCGATGTCGAGACGCTGGATCTCTTGCAGGATATCCTTGGCGACTATGACGGCACCGTGCTGCTGATCAGCCACGATCGCGACTTTATCGACCGCGTTGCCACCACCACCATCGCGATGGAAGGCCGCGGGTGCGCCACCGTCTATGCGGGCGGGTGGAGTGATTATCAGGCGCAAACAGGAGCGGAGGAGGTCGCGGTGCGGAAGGCCGCCAAAGCGAAACCCAAGGTGGAAGAGGCCAAACCCGCCAAGACCCCGCCTAAAGGCCTCAGCTTCACCGAAAAGCACCGGCTTGAGGCGCTGCCAGACGAATTGGCGCGGCTGGAAGGTGAGATTGCCAAGCTGGAGGCTCTGTTGGCGGACCCGGAGCTTTTCACCCGCGAGCCGGTGAAATTCCGCAAGGCCACCGAAGCGCTGAGCACCAGGCAAGAGGCGCTGGCAGCGGCGGAAGACGAGTGGCTGACGCTGGCGGAGAAGGCGGAAAGCACCTGAGCTTTGGTGGGTAAGGCGCTATTTTATTTATCAAATTGTAGAACGCGCCCAATGAACGCCATGCCGATCACCGTCATCAGGATCCGCGCGATGTGGTGCAGACTGACAAAGGCCGGGCTGGCGGCAAGGCTCAGCGCAATCACCCCCATCTCGGCCACACCCCCCGGCGCAAAGCTGATGAACAGGTGCAGAAATGGAACGCCCGTGAAGGCCTGCAAGGCCAAGGCGACCCCGGTGCCAAGCGTCAGCATGTAGGTGACCGACACAGCACTCATCCCCAGGCAGCGCCGCACCAGCTGCAGGTCCATCCCGGCGAAGCGCAGCCCCAGGCTGCACCCGATCACCACCTGCGCCAAGGCGATCAGCCAAATGGGCAGCTGCAGGTCGATCACGCCAAACCCGGTCAACCCCGTGGTCAGCACCATCGGCCCGGTGATCTGTGGCGCGGGCAGGCGGATCTGGCGGGCGGCCCACATGCCAAACAAGCCGGCGGCGACGATCAGGATCAGGCTGGGCAGGTCCACCGGACCGGACGCACCTGCACCGGCCAACCCCGCCGCACTGCCCACCGGAAAGCCAAACCACAGCGACAGGCCCAGCGGCACGCTGACAATCACCAGGATGACCCGTAGGAATTGCTGCATGGTCAGAATGCGCAGATCGGCGCCCGCCGCTTCGCCCTGCACGATGCTTTCAATCAACCCGCCAGGGGTGGCGGCATAGAAGGCGGTGGTGCGGTCATAGCCGCCAAAGCGATGGAAAATCAGGTAGTTGCCGATCATCGATGCCGCCACAAACAGCACCAGCGCGGCCAACGTCCAGGGTAGCTCGGGCACTTTGCCAAGCAGTTCCGGCGTCACCTGCGTGCCGATCATCACGCCGATCAGCGCCACAAACAGGCTCCGCAGGCGGATCGGAAAGCTATAGCCTCGGAACCTTTCCCCCCGCCAAAAGATCGCGATGCCCCCCGCCACCGCTAGGCTGCCCAGCATCCAGGGCATCGGCGCCTTGATCCATTCGGCGACACCGCCGCCGAGGCCCGACAAGGCCAATAGCAGCATTGTCAGCAGGATCAGGCGCATGGGGGGCACGGGTGGCATGCCGCCGCTGATACTGCGCCCTCTCGGCCACTGCAAATTGCGATTGCCGGGGCAGGGCGGCGGCTTACCATTGCGGCCATGCAAATGCCCCTCTTCATCGGCTCCAACATCTATCGCGGCTCGCGCTATGGCCGACTGCATCCGCTGTCGATCGAGCGGGTGCCGGCGGTGATGGACCTCGCGCGCGCCTTGGGGTGGCTGCCTCAGGAACACTATCGCACCAGCCCGCGCGCCAAAGCCGCCGCGCTGACGCGGTTTCACACGCCTGCTTACGTGGCGGCATTGCAAGAGGCGGAAACGCAGCAGGCAGTGACACCGGAGATGCGCCGCCGCCACGGCCTCGGCACGTTGTCGAACCCGGTCTTTGGCGAGATGTTCCGCCGTCCCGCGACGGCTGTCGGCGGTGGGCTCTTGGCAGCCGAGCTGGTGGCGCAGGGTGGGGTGGTGCACAACCCCGGCGGTGGCACGCATCACGGGATGCCCGATTGCGCCGCCGGGTTCTGCTATCTCAACGAACCGGTTCTGACGATCAAGCGACTGCTTGAGATGGGGCTGACCCGGGTCGCTTACGTGGATATCGACGCGCATCACGGTGACGGGGTCGAGGCGGCGTTTGACGGATCTGAGCAGGTGCGCGTGATCTCGGTCCACGAAGGGCGGCGCTGGCCGTTTACTGGCAAGTTGGAGGATCAAGCCGGTGGGACGGCCTTTAACCTGCCGGTGCCGGCAGCGTTCAACGACACGGAATTTGCGTTTGTCCTCAATGAATTGATCCTGCCAGCAGTGGCAGAGTTCCGACCAGAGGCGGTATTCCTGCAATGCGGCGCCGATGCGTTGCTTGAGGATCCGCTGTCGCGGCTGGCGCTGTCCAACAACGCTCATATCGCCGCGGTTCAGGCGCTCAGGCCGCTGTCCCCACACCTGATCGTGTCGGGCGGTGGCGGCTACAACCCCTGGAGCACCGCACGCTGCTGGACCCGGGTCTGGGGAGCGCTTTCGAGCCAAGAAACGCCCGACCACCTGCCTGTAAACGCCTGGGACGTGCTGCGCCGGCTGACATGGTCCCGCAAGGGCCGGCCTGACGCCAGCCTCCTGACCACACTCGCCGACGCCCCGCGCGAGGGCCCGATCCGTGACGACATTCGCGACGGGATTGCCACGCTTCGGGCGCGGCTGAAGGCCGATGTTACGGTGTGAGGAATTGGAGCGGGTAACGGGAATCGAACCCGTAACTTAAGCTTGGGAAGCTCGCGTGATACCTTTTCACCATACCCGCGCTCTGACGCGCTGAATTAGTCTTGCAGGCGGGGCGGCGTCAAGGGCTTTGCAGCATCTGGCCGATCTCTTCCAACATGATCCGCTCAAACCCGATGGGCGTCACGCTACCCGGGGCGTGGTAGGGGTTGGCGAAGGCGACGATGAAATAGATCACGAGGCCGTTGAAGACCGCGTAGATCGCCAGCAAGAACAGGTTCGGCGCGGTGGGTTTGTGTTGAAAGAACCCTGCCGAGGTCAGCATCACACCAAAGATCGCCGCGGCCAGGAAGAGCGGCTGTAATCCGCTCAGCGCCGCGTTTTCGCGGATGCGCCGCAGGCTTGAGACGTCGCGGATGTGGCTGACCATCAGCTCTTGCAGGGCCTCTTGGTGGATCGTTTGCGGATCGAGTGTGAGAACGCCAAGATACACCTGTTCCCAATGCACCCAAGCCTGCCCGCTCAGATCCCGCTCAGAGGCCAGGAGCGACCATTCGCGGCGCAAGACCTCATCGACATAGAGGGCCAATTCGCGTTGCAATGCGGCCGTTTCCTCGACGTCATAGCGGCGCAGGTCGAAGAACACGTCATTGACCAGAACAGCCTCACGCGAGGCGGCGGTGCTGATATCGCGGTGGTTGGAGAGTTCCTGCGCAAAGACGAGGGCGAGGATCAGCCCATGCAGCGCGCTGACGCGAATAACCACCGAGTTGGCCAGATCGTTCTGCTCATCCGCGTCGCGTTTGCCGAACACTGCGCGCGCGGCGGCATACGGCAGGATCGTCAACAGAAAGGTTGCGCCCACGACAACCGCCATTGCCGCAAAGGGCGGCCAGTCCAGCAAAAGATCGATCACGCAACTCCTCCGCGACTTTCGTTGCCGAGGATGTCGCCTATGGCGCGTCTGTCAAGCGCGGCGACGGCGGCGGCGGCCGGTGCCTTCGCTTTCACCGCCGGTGTTGAAGCTGACTTGCGGCAGCGTGACCACCTTGGCGAGTTCCGGGAACGGGTCGGTCTTGTGCGGGATCGCGTTGGCGGCGACGAAGTGGTCCTGGAACTTGGGCTCGATCGCGGTTTCGACCTTGGTGATCTGGCGCACCATGCGTTCGACCTCGGCCCGGGCGCCGAGGTTGCAGAGCGCGATACGGGCGCCGGTGCCGGCGGCGTTGCCGGCGGAGGTGACCTTGTCGAGAGGTACGTCGGGGATCATGCCCAGCACCATGGCGTGTTTGGCGCTGATATGCGCGCCAAAGGCCCCGGCCAGCACCACGCGGTCGACCTTGTCGACGCCGCGTTCGTCCATCAAGAGGCGCGCACCGGCGTAAAGCGCTGATTTTGCCAGCTGAATGGCGCGGATGTCACCCTGGGTCACGGTGATGCGCGGGCCGCCCTCGGCGCTGGCATCGTGGATGACGTAGGCGTGGGTGCGCCCTTCGGGCACGCAGCGGTCGGTGCCGGTTTGGGTCGCCGACCCGATCAGGCCGGAGTCGTCCAAAAGGCCGGCGATGCGCAGCTCGGCCACCGCCTCGATAATGCCCGAGCCGCAGATGCCGGTGATGCCGGTCACGGCGGTGGCCTCGGCGAAGCCGTCTTCGGTGGACCACAGATCGCAGCCGATCACCTTGAAGCGCGGCTCTTTGCTGACCGGGTCGATCTCGACGCGCTCGATGGCGCCGGGCGCGGCGCGCTGGCCGGAAGAGATCTGCGCGCCCTCGAAGGCGGGCCCGGTGGGCGAGGAACAGGCAAGCACGCGGGTCTTGTCACCCAGCAAGATCTCGGCGTTGGTGCCGACATCGACGACCAGCACCAGGTCGTCGGATTTGTCGGGTTCCTCCGACAGCGCGACAGCGGCGGCGTCGGCGCCGACATGGCCGGCGATGCAGGGCAGGATGTA
>JASJCC010000050.1 GCA_030066175.1 Paracoccaceae bacterium
GCCCAGGTCGCCGGCACGTCGCCGGGCTGCATGTCCATGTAGTTGCGTTGCGCTGGACGGCCCAATGCCGCCTCGACGGCCGCAACGAAATTCTCCAACACTTCCGGTGTGCCATGGCCGATATTCAGCACCCGCCAGGGCGCCACGGGGGAAAGGCTGTCGCCATCGACCGGCTGGCCCAAGACCGGGGGGACACCGATCAACCGCACTAATCCTTCGACAAGGTCATCCACATAGGTGAAGTCGCGGCGCATGTTGCCGTGGTTGTAGATGTCGATCGGCTGGTCTTCGAGGATCGCCTTAACGAATTTGAAAAGCGCCATGTCGGGCCGTCCCCACGGTCCGTAGACCGTGAAAAACCGGAACATGGTGATCGGCAGACTGTAGAGATGTGCGTAGGAATGCGCCATCACCTCGTTGGCTTTCTTGGTGGCAGCGTAAAACGACATCTGGTGATCGGCCTGCATCAATTCGCGGTAGGGCATTTCTGTATTGGCGCCATATACCGAACTGGTCGAGGCCATGAGCAGGTGCTGAGGCGGATGGGAACGGGCGGCCTCCAGAACCTCCATCGTGCCGCAGAGGTTGGAGGTCATGTAGCTGCGTGGCGCCTCGAGCGAATAGCGCACCCCGGCCTGCGCCGCGAGATGAGCGATGATCTGCGGCTGTTCCTCGGCGCAAAGGGCGGTTAGCGCTCCTTCGTCCTCGATACGGGCGACGATGGGGCGAAACCCGGGATTGCTGCTGAGGATTGCGTGGCGCCGTGTCTTGAGGCTGACGTCATAATAGTCGGTCAGCGCATCGACACCAATCACCCGCCAGCCCGTCTCAAGCAGGCGTTTGCTCAGGTGATAGCCGATGAACCCGGCAGAGCCGGTGACCAGCGCGACGCGTTCCTCATGCTTTGACATTATGCCTCCGGGTCAGGCGAGCATATGCCACAAAAGCACGGCCAGACCGCTGGCGCCAGCCCCGAGCGCTGCCCAGAGCAACCGGCCGATCCAAGGGCTGCGCGGCGGCGTGTCATCGTGTTGCGACTGCCGGATCAGGGCTGCTTCGACCAGACCGGGCAGGCGCGGGCCGAAGCGTGTCAGAACCTGCACCGCCTTGCCCAGATCACGCGCCACCGCCCGCGGCCCGATGGAAGTGCGGATGTAATCTTCGACCACCGGTTTCGCGACGCTCCAGATATTCATTCGCGAATCCAGCGACCGGGCCACGCCTTCGACCACCACCATGGTGCGCTGCAGTAGGATCAACTCGGTCCGGGTTTCCATACCGAAACGCTCTGTCACCTCAAAGAGGTAGGACAGCAGCCGGCCCATCGAAATCCGGTTGGCATCCATGCCAAAGATCGGCTCACCCACGGCGCGCAGCGCGCGGGCGAATTCGTCGACATCGCGGTCGGCGGGCACATAGCCTGCTTCGAAATGTACCTCGGCCACGCGTTTGTAATCGCGGCGGATAAAGCCGAACAGAATCTCGGCATAGACTCGGCGGGTGTATTCGTCGATATGCCCCATGATCCCGAAATCGAGCGCGATGATGTCACCATTGGGGGCCACCTTGAGGTTGCCCTGGTGCATGTCGGCGTGGAAATAACCGTCGCGCAGGGCGTGTTTCAGAAAGAGCTGCAAGACCCGTTCCGACAGCACCGCGCGGTCATGCCCCCCGGCGTCTATGGCGGCGTTGTCGCCCATCGGAATACCTTCGGCCCAGGCCAGTGTCATCACCCGGCGCCCCGACAGCATCCATTTCACCGCGGGCACCTGGAACCCTGAATCCTTTTCTGTATTGGCGGCAAATTCACTGGCCGAGGCGGATTCGAGCCGCAGGTCCAGTTCGCCATTCACCACCCCTTCGAAATGGCGAATCACGTCCATCGGGCGCAGCCGGCGCGAGGCGGGCGACAACAGCTCTACCATGCGGGCGGCGAGGTAGAAGGCGTCGATATCCTTACGGAAATCCTTTTCGATATGCGGGCGCAGCACTTTGACGGCCACCGCCTCGCCGGTATCGGCCAGCCGCGCTTTGTGCACCTGCGCGATAGAGGCTGCGGCGACCGGTTCGCTGAATTCGGAAAACAGCTGATCGACGGGCACGCCCAGTTCCGCTTCGACCTGTTCTTTGGCGCGGGCGGTTTCAAACGGGGGCAGCTTGTCCTGCAACACGCGCAGTTGAGCGGCCATTTCGTTGCCGACCAGGTCAGGCCGCGTCGATAGGATCTGTCCAAACTTGATATAGGCCGGGCCAAGTGCCGTCAGCGCTCGCGTGGCTGGAGGCATCTTGGGGTCGCCCCGATAACCCAGCCATTTGAACGGCCAGCCAAGGACCCGCGCGGTGACGCGCAGGGCGCTAGGCGCCTCGAACGCGTCGAGCACGACACCCATCGCGCCGGTGCGTTCCAGCGTGGCACCGGTGACGATCAGCCGCCAGATATTGTGCGGGCCGCGCATGTCAGAAGTCACCCGTCCCGGGCTTGACCCGGGACCTCAGTAAGCGGGCACCTACCTGAGGCCCCGGGTCAAGCCCGGGGCGCGAGGCCCGTAAAGGCAAACTCACAGCTTCCACCCCGAATGCAGGCAGGCGATGCCCATGCTCAGGTTGCGGTACTTGGCATTGCCGAACCCGGCCGTCCGCACCATCCCGAGAAATGTCTCCTGATCTGGGAACTTTCGAATCGACTCCACAAGGTACTGATAGCTGTCGCGGTCATTTGCAATCACCTGCCCCATGCGCGGGATGATGTTGAAGGAATAGAGATCATAGACCTTCTGCATCAGGTCATTCGGGATCTGGCTGAATTCCAGCACCATCAATCGCCCGCCTGGTTTCAGCACGCGAAACGCCTCGTTCAGCGCTTCTTGCGGGCGGGTGACGTTCCGGATGCCGAACGAGATCGTGTAGACGTCAAAGCTGTTATCGGCAAAGGGCAGCGCCATCGCGTCGCCCACCACCCAATCGAGACTGTCGGCCATCGCCTCGGCTTCAGCCCGCTTGCGGCCTTCGATCAGCATCGGCTCGGTCAGGTCCAGCACAGTCGCGTGACCATGGCCTGCGCGTTTCAGAAACCGGAACGAAATGTCCCCGGTGCCACCGGCCACGTCGAGCAGCTTTTGCCCCGGCCGCGGTGCCAGCCAATCCATCATCGCATCTTTCCAGATGCGGTGAATCCCGAACGACATCGCGTCGTTCATCACATCGTATTTCGACGCCACCGACCCAAAGACCCCGCGCACGCGCCCCGCCTTTTCGGATTCCGGCACATCCTGAAAGCCGAAATGAGTGGTTTTGCCGTTGGTCTGGTCGGTCATGCAATCGGTCCGTTTGCGCCACGCTGCTGTCATGCTCGCATACACAGATGGACCGGTAGGAACAAACAGTCAAATTGACCGCAGCAATAGGTGTCCAAACATGTTTTTCATCTTTCTCGCCATTGGCATTGCTCTGCTGATCTACAACCGCCGCAAGGTGCCGGTGTTTCGCCGCCTTCTGGGCAATCAGGACATCCGTGAAGGCAGCGCGCTGCGTGACCCCGGGCAGATGGCCGTGAACGTGCTGGCGCGCATGGGGTCAGAGACGCGGGCCGAACAGCATGGCAATGTGTTGGTGTTCGAGACCACGCAGGCGGTACGGGTGCTTGTTGCCGCGCTCTTGGGTGTCTTGGTACTGCTGTTGCTGCAACAGCAGGTCAACGCGATGGGCTTGGTATTCCTCGCCATAGCGGGCTACTGGATCTACTATGTCTGTGTCTTTCGCGTGGTGATCGAAGACAGCCAGCTGCACACGATCGACTGGATGTTGCGGCATCAGACCTATGATCTGGCGCTCCTGCGGTCGGTCGAAGAGGACAGTACTGGCAATTACCGGCTTGAATTCTCGGATGGGCGCGTAGCTTATGTGATCAAATACCTGACCGGTCACAGCCAACTGCACGATCTGCTTTTGGCGACCCTGAGGATCAACCGAGTACCCTGATGCCCGAATTACCCGAGGTCGAAACCGTCCGCCGAGGCCTGGTCCCGGTGATGGAGGGCAACGTGATTGCCCAGGCCTTGGTCAATCGGCCCGATCTGCGCTGGCCGTTTCCCGACAACATGGCAACACGGCTGACCGGGCAGCCGGTGCTGCGGCTGCGGCGGCGGTCAAAATATATCTTGGCGGATTTGGAGTCGGGAGAAAGCTTGCTCATCCATCTGGGCATGTCGGGGCGGATGTTGGTGTCGGGTGACCCGCTGGGCCATTTTGTGCATGACCACCCGGCGCCGGAAAAACATGACCACGTGGTGCTCAACATGAATACCGGCGCGCGCATCACCTTCAACGATCCGCGCCGCTTTGGGGCCATGGACCTGATGCCGACAGACAGTGCCGAACAGCATCCGTTGCTGGCAAGCCTCGGGCCCGAACCACTGGGGAACGCGTTCAGCGAATCCCATCTGGTGGCGGCGCTGCAGGGGCGCAACACGCCGATCAAATCCGCGCTGCTCGATCAGAAGATTGTTGCCGGATTGGGCAATATTTATGTCTGTGAGGCGCTTTTCCGCGCTGGCATCCACCCCGCGCGCAAGGCGCGCCGGATTAGCGCAAAACGGATTGCGGCGCTGGTTCCGATCATCCGCGACGTGCTCTCCGAGGCGATCGACGCGGGCGGCTCATCGCTGCGGGATTTCCGCCAAGCTGATGGTGAACTTGGATATTTCCAGCATCGCTTTGACGTTTACGGGCGCGAGGGGGAGCCCTGCCGCACCCCCGGCTGCAGCGACACGGTGCGGCGCATCGTGCAATCGGGCCGATCGTCATTCTATTGCCCAACCTGTCAAAGATAGCTTGAACCCCGCCAATTCGGTGTTAAGCCTGTCGTTCTGACAGGAACCTGACGGAGCCGGACCACATGGCCTATGAGACGATCATCGTCGAAGTAGAAGACCACGTCGCCACCATCAAACTGAACCGCCCCGACGCGATGAATGCGCTCAACACCCAGCTTTTGGGTGAGCTTGCGACCGCGTTGGGCGAGGCGGATGAGAACGAAAAGGTGCGCTGCATCATCCTGACCGGGTCGTCCAAGGCCTTTGCCGCCGGGGCCGATATCAAGGAGATGTCGGAGAAGACCTTTGTCGACATGTTCCTGTCGGATTTCTTCGGCTCGGAATCGCAGGCGATCTGCCGGGTGCGCAAGCCGATCATTGCTGCCGTGTCGGGCTATGCGCTGGGCGGTGGCTGCGAATTGGCGATGATGTGTGACTTCATCATCGCGTCGGACACGGCCAAGTTTGGCCAGCCAGAGATTAACCTTGGCGTTGTGGCCGGG
Source organism: Paracoccaceae bacterium (assembly GCA_030066175.1). Taxonomy (GTDB): domain Bacteria; phylum Pseudomonadota; class Alphaproteobacteria; order Rhodobacterales; family Rhodobacteraceae; genus JASJCC01. Next base: position 5,315 of record JASJCC010000050.1, read on the forward strand.
ATCGGCGGCACGCAGCGCCTGACCCGATTTGTCGGCAAGTCGAAATCCATGGACATGCACCTGACAGGCCGGTTCATGGATGCCGAAGAGGCCGAGCGCGCCGGGCTGGTCAGCCGTGTTGTTCCCGCCAAAACCCTGATGGAAGAGGCGCGCGGCGCGGCCGAAAAGATCGCCGAGAAATCGGTGCTGACCTCGATGGCGGTCAAGGAAGCGGTCAATCGCGCCTACGAAATGCCGCTCTCCGAAGGGCTGCTGTTCGAACGCCGGCTCTTCCATTCGATGTTTGCCACCGAAGACCAGACCGAAGGCATGGCCGCCTTCATGGAAAAGCGCACCGCACAGTTCCGCGACCGCTGACGCGGGCGCCTTTGTTGGCCGTCGTCAGCCCTGGTTAGGGCCGCGCATCTGCGAAATCGACTGGCGCACCTTGCGCCAGGTTTCCGCCTCTTCCGCATCGCCCTTGGCGTTGCTTTCCTGCTGACGCCGGGCGGCCTCTGCCTCGGCAGCGTCGCCATGGGCGCGGTAGAGAGCATGGGCGTATTCTGAGATCTTCACGGCATCGAGCATGTCGTGCCTCCTTTGATCTGGGCGTGATGCCGGTTGCGCACCGGCTGGGGCATCGACTTTAGGCAGGGCGGCAGATTCGTTCCAGCCGCAGCGCAGAAAGACTTTGCATCGCGGCGAAAACCCGCTAAACGAACCGCTGAAATGCGCGTGATGCCCGCTTAGGCAAGAATCGGTCCGACGTCTGGTCGGCCTTGCCAGTGGCTTTGCGCTGACCAGGACAGAAACAAACAGGATCGATCACATCATGGCAAATTCGCCCCAGGCCAAGAAACGCGCTCGTCAGAACGAAAAGCGTTTTGCCGTCAACAAGGCGCGTCGCTCGCGCATCCGCACCTACCTTCGCAAAGTGGAAGAGGCGATTGCCTCGGGTGACAAGGACGCCGCTCAGTCCGCATTGCGTGCCGCCCAGCCCGAATTGATGCGCGGTGTCACCAAAGGTGTGTTCCATAAAAACACCGCCTCGCGCAAAATGTCGCGCCTCGCGTCGCGGGTCAAAGCGCTTGGCTGATCCGGAAAATATCGTCTGTTAAAGACGTTACAAGGCATCGCCCCGGGCGGTGCCTTTTTCATTTCTGTCGTATCGAAACAACGGCATAAGAGATTCTTTTTCGCCCAACTGCGAGTCAAGCGGTAAGAATTGTTGCCGCTGCCATTTCAACGTTGCTAGTTTGCTCAGGCGAGTCACTCGCTGGGGGGACAGGCAGCAAGGCAAGCGGCGCAATTTTCTGCGGCGCTGGGTCTACGCTTCTGTAAGACCGTGGGAACAGGTCTAAAGAAGACGGGGGGAACTCCGGCCATGTCCAAAGATGAACACGGATCGTGATCGGTCCTGGCGCGGGAAGGAATCCTGTGCAGGTCAAATCATGGTGCATCAAAGGGGCGACCCTTTGGGCTTGTGCAGGAGCTGCACGAGGTGATCATTTTTGTCCTCAGCGCATGCGGCGCGTGCTGGCGGCATCCAGCGTAAAGCAGGGATATATGTGATCAAAGCGGGGACAGATGACACGAGAGCAATGGGGCGCACTACAAGACGGATTGAACAAGACGCTTGGGCAAAACAACTACCAAACATGGATTAAACCGCTCGAGTTTAAGGGGATGGATGGCAATGTGGCGGTGTTCCATGCACCGACAAATTTCTTCGGCACCTATGTGTCGCAAAACTTCAGCGACGTTCTGCTGTCGCATATCGTAACCTTTGACCCGGGCGTGCGGCGCATCCAGATCAAGGCGTCAAATGGCAGCCAGCCGGCGGCCCCAAAACCGGAGCCAGCGGCGCCACCGCCACAAGCCGCTCCGCAGGCCGGTGACGGCAACGGCAATGGCCGCGATCTGCTGCCAAGCGCGCCGCTCGATCCGCGCTTTACCTTTGACAGCTTTGTCGTCGGCAAACCGAACGAGCTGGCCCACGCCGCCGCGCGCCGCGTGTCCGAAGGCGGGCCGGTCAGCTTCAACCCGCTGTTTCTCTATGGTGGCGTCGGCCTTGGTAAGACGCACCTGATGCACGCCATCGCGTGGGAGCTGTCAGAGCGTAACCCGCATCTGGTGGTGCTGTATCTGTCGGCCGAACAGTTCATGTACCGCTTTGTCCAGGCGCTGCGCGAAAAGCGGATGATGGATTTCAAAGAGCTCTTCCGCTCGGTCGACGTTCTGATGGTCGATGACGTTCAGTTCATCGCAGGCAAGGACAGCACGCAGGAGGAGTTCTTTCACACCTTCAACGCGCTGGTCGACCAGAACAAGCAGATCATCATCTCGGCCGACCGTGCGCCGGATGAGATCAAGGACTTGGAAAACCGCATCCGGTCGCGCCTGCAATCGGGCCTGGTGGTCGATCTGCACCCCACCGATTACGAACTGCGCCTGGGCATCCTGCAGTCCAAGGTCGAGTTTTACCGCGGCCAATACCCCGACCTGCATATCGACGAAGGTGTTCTGGAATTCCTCGCCCATCGCATCAGCACCAATGTCCGCGTGCTCGAAGGCGCGTTGACCCGGCTTTTTGCCTTTGCGTCGCTGGTGGGCAAGCCGATTACGATGGAATTGGTGCAGGACAGCCTGGCCGATGTGCTGCGCGCGTCGGATCGCAAGATCTCGATCGAAGAGATCCAGCGCAAGGTGGCCGAGCATTACAACATTCGTCTGTCGGACATGATCGGGCCCAAGCGTCTGCGCGCCTTTGCCCGGCCGCGGCAGGTGGCGATGTATCTCTGCAAGCAGCTGACCTCGCGGTCGCTGCCCGAGATTGGCCGGCGCTTTGGTGGACGCGACCACACCACGGTGATGCATGGCGTCAAACGCATCGAAGAGCTGCGCCAGCAGGACGGCCAGATCGACGAAGACGTGGAAATGTTGCGGCGCGCGCTCGAGGCCTGAGTCCCTGCCACCACACTGATTGACACAGGCCGCCCTTGGGCGGCCTGATGGCCTTGACGGCCCTGCAAAAGCGGCCGACAAATCACAAAAACGGGCTTGGAGCGCCGGGGCCAAAGGGCTACGGTGCGCCTCCGGCCATGCGGAGGGTTTGGCAATGAAGATCAGTATCGAACGGGGCGCGCTGCTGCGGGCCGTATCTCAGGCGCAATCGGTGGTCGAGCGGCGCAACACCATTCCGATCCTCGCCAATGTGCTGATCGAAGCCGAGGGCGACACCGTGACCTTCCGCGCCACCGATCTGGATATCGAGGTGCTGGACAAGGCGCCCGCCCAAGTGGAGCGCGCCGGGGGCACCACCGTGTCGGCGGTTACTTTGCATGAGATTGTCCGCAAGCTGCCCGATGGCGCGCTTGTCACCCTCGCCGAAGACAGCGCCGCGGGCCGGTTGAACGTCACCGCGGGCCGGTCGTCCTTCAACCTCGCGACGCTGCCGAAAGAGGATTTCCCAGTCATGGCGTCGTCGGAATACGCCTGCAATTTCTCGGCGAAATCGGATGTGCTGCGGCGGCTGTTCGACAAATCGAAATTCGCGATTTCCACGGAAGAGACGCGGTATTACCTCAACGGCGTCTACATGCATGTGGCGGATGCCGATGGCGGCAAGGCGCTGCGCTGCGTGGCGACGGATGGCCACCGCCTGGCCCGGATCGATGCAGAGCTGCCCTCGGGCGCCGAGGATATGCCCGGCGTGATCGTGCCGCGCAAGACGGTGGGGGAAATGCGCAAGCTTTTGGATGACGACGATATGGAGATCGCCGTGTCAGTGTCGGAGACCAAGGTGCGCTTTGCAACGCCCGACATCACGCTGACCTCGAAGGTGATCGACGGGACGTTCCCGGATTACACGCGGGTCATCCCGCAGGGCAACACCCGCAAGCTCGAGGTCGATGCCAGCGAATTTGCCAAGGCGGTGGACCGGGTGGCGACGGTCAGCTCGGAGCGTTCGCGCGCGGTCAAGCTGAACCTCGATGAGGACCGGCTGGTACTGTCGGTGAACGCGCCCGACAGTGGCGCGGCGGAAGAGGAACTGGCCGTGGCCTATGGCGACGATGCTCTCGAGATCGGGTTTAACGCCAAGTATCTTTTGGAGATCGCCAGCCAGGTGGATCGCGAAAACGCGGTCTTTATGTTCAACTCTTCTGGTGATCCGACCCTGATGCGCGAAGGCAATGACACCAGCGCGGTCTATGTTGTCATGCCGATGCGCGTGTGACATCTGACGGGAGCCTCCGGCGGGAGTTTTTTGGGCAAGATGAAGGAGGGGCGGGGTGTTTCTTGCGTCCCTGAGCCTGTCGCATTTCCGGTCGCACAAGCGGGTGTCCATCGAGGTGGATGAAAGGCCGGTGGCCATCTTTGGCCCCAATGGCGCAGGCAAGACCAACCTGATCGAAGCGGTGTCGCTATTTTCGCCGGGGCGTGGGTTGCGGCGCGCGGCGGCGCAGGACATGGCGCGGCGGCCAGAGGCGTTGGGGTGGAAGGTCAGCGGGCTTTTGCAGACTGGCGAGGCTGTGCATGAGATTGCCTTTACCTCGGAAAACGGTGGGGCGCGGCAGGTCACGATTGATGACAAGGCCGCCTCGCAGACCGCCCTGGGGCGGTTGGCGCGGGTGTTGTGGCTGATCCCCAGCATGGACCGGCTGTGGATCGAAGGCGCGGAGGGGCGGCGGCGTTTCTTGGACCGGATGACGTTGAGCTTTTTCCCCGACCATGCGCAGGCGGCGTTGGATTACGAAAAAGCCATGCGCGAACGCAACCGGTTGTTGAAGGAGCAGGTGCGCGACGCGCATTGGTATCGCGCGCTGGAGGCGCAGATGGCGCGTTGTGGGGCAGTAATGCATGCCAACCGCGGGGCGGCTTTGGCGCGCCTGGCGGCGGCGCAGGCGGGGGCCGAGACGCAGTTTCCCGCGGCCGATCTGGAGCTGACCCAGACCGAAGGCAGCATGCCCGATACCGAGGACGATCTGCGTGAGGCGCTGGAGGAGAGCCGCTTTCGCGACATCGCGGCGGGTCGGACGCTGGTCGGGCCGCATCGGGCGGACCTCTACGGCGTTTTTGCCGCTAAAGGTGTGCCGGCGTCGGACTGTTCAACGGGCGAGCAGAAGGCGTTGCTGATCTCGCTGATCCTGTCCAATGCGCGGGCTTTGGCGGCGGAGATCGGCGCGCCACCGATCCTGCTGCTGGATGAGGTGGCGGCACATCTGGACGCGACCCGCCGGGCGGCGCTTTATGACGAGATTTGCGCCTTGGGCGCGCAGGCCTGGATGACGGGGACGGGTCTGGAGCTGTTTTCGGAGCTTGGGGATCGGGCGCAGTATCTGGAGGTTAGGGATACTGACGGCGCCTCCACGGTGTCGCATGATTGAGGTGATCCCGGAACTGCAATTGGCTGCGCAGGACGAGGCGCGGATTGTTGAGCTGTTGGAGATCTGCTTTCCGAAGGAATATGACGGGCGGAGCTTTTTCCAGCAAAGGCCGCATCAGCGCGTTTTGTGGCGCGACGGGCAGATCCTTGGCCAGGTGTCGGTGTTTTATCGGGCCGTGCGCTTGGGTGACGCGCTGATCGATATTGTCGGCCTCGGCGATGTGGTGGTGGACCCGGACTTCCGTGGCACGGGCATTGCCACGGCCATGCTGGACGCCGCTGCGCAAGAGGCGCGCCAGAACGGTATACCCTTTGCCCTCCTGTGGGGCGGGCGAAAGCTCTATCTGCGGGCCGGGTTTAGACCGGCGGCCAACCGCTATACGACCGTCGATATGGCGGATGCGGTGACCGGCAAGGTGCTGCACGAAAGCAGCGAGTATTTGCGGGTTCTGCAGCTGGGGGATCGCCCCTGGCGCGAGGATTTGCAGCTTGATCTGCTGGGTCCGACCTTCTGACTTGGCTGGTCATCAGGGCCCCAAGGAAGACACACCAAATCTTGTGGCAATCACGTGACATCCCGGCCAAAAACCCCTATAAATTGGGGGCAACTAACAAGGGATGACGGCATGTCCGACACCGCAGGCGCACCCGAAGAATACGGCGCCGAATCTATCAAGGTTCTCAAAGGCTTGGAGGCTGTGCGCAAGCGGCCGGGGATGTATATCGGGGATACCGATGACGGCTCGGGCCTGCACCACATGGTCTACGAGGTTGTCGATAACGGCATCGACGAAGCTTTGGCCGGTCATGCCGACTTTGTCCGGGTGAAAATCCACGCTGACAATTCGGTGTCGGTGCGCGACAACGGGCGCGGAATCCCGGTTGATCTGCACGAGGAAGAGGGCGTTTCCGCCGCCGAGGTCATCATGACCCAGCTGCACGCGGGCGGGAAGTTTGACCAGAATTCCTACAAGGTGTCAGGTGGTCTGCACGGCGTTGGTGTGTCGGTGGTCAACGCGCTGTCGGTCTGGCTGGAGCTGCGCATCTGGCGTGGCGGCAAGGAGCACTACGCCAAGTTCGAACATGGCGAGACCACCGAACATTTGCGCGTCGAGGGCGATGCAGAGGGCGAAAAGGGCACCGAGGTTCGGTTTCTGGCCTCAACCGGCACGTTCAGCAATCTCGACTACGACTTCCACACGCTGGAAAAGCGCCTGCGCGAGCTGGCGTTTCTTAACTCCGGCGTGCGCATCATCCTCGAAGATGATCGCCCGGCTGAACCGCTGCATTCCGAGCTCTTTTTCGAAGGCGGCGTGCGCGAGTTCGTCAAATATCTCGACCGCTCCAAACACTCGATCATGCATGATCCGATCTACATGACCGGCGAAAAGGACGGTATCGGCGTGGAAATCGCCATGTGGTGGAACGACAGTTTTCACGAAAACGTCCTGCCTTTCACCAACAACATCCCGCAGCGCGATGGCGGGACACACCTCGCGGGCTTTCGCGGTGCGCTGACCCGCACGATCCAGAAATACGCGCAGGACACCGGGATCGCGAAAAAGGAAAAGATCAGCTTTACTGGCGATGACGCGCGTGAGGGGCTGACCGCGGTGCTGTCGGTCAAGGTGCCCGATCCGAAGTTCAGCAGCCAGACAAAGGACAAGCTGGTCAGCTCCGAGGTGCGCCCGGCGGTCGAGGGGCTGATGAACGAAAAGCTGAGTGAGTGGTTCGAGGAGAACCCCAACGAGGCCAAGATCATCGTCAGCAAGATCATCGAGGCCGCGTTGGCGCGTGAGGCGGCGCGCAAGGCGCGTGAGCTGACCCGGCGCAAGACGGCGATGGATGTGAACTTCCTCGCCGGCAAGCTCAAGGATTGTTCCGAAAAGGACCCGTCGAAGACCGAGCTGTTCCTTGTCGAGGGCGACAGCGCAGGCGGCTCGGCCCAGACCGGGCGGGATCGCGGCACCCAGGCGGTGCTGCCGCTGCGCGGCAAGATCCTCAACGTCGAACGGGCGCGGTTTGACCGGATGCTCAGCAGTCAGGAGATCGGCAACCTGGTGATGGCCCTTGGCACCGGGATCGGGCGGGATGAATTCGACATCTCGAAACTGCGCTACCACAAGATCGTCATCATGACCGACGCGGACGTCGATGGCGCGCATATCCGTACGCTTCTGCTGACGTTCTTCTATCGCCAGATGCCCGAGCTGATCGAGGGTGGGTACCTCTATATCGCGCAGCCGCCGCTTTACAAAGTGATGCGCGGCAAGTCTGAGGTGTACCTGAAAGACCAGGCCGCGCTCGAGGATTATCTGATCCAACAGGGTACCGACGGCGCGCGGCTGCGGCAGGGCAATGGCGAAGAGATCATGGGCCAGGATCTGATCCGCGTTGTCGAAGAGGCGCGGCAGCTGAAACGCGTACTCGAGGCCTTCCCGACGCATTACCCGCGCCACATTCTGGAACAGGCGGCCATTGCGGGCGCCTTTGTGCCCGGCGCGGTGGATGCCGATCTGCAAGGTGTGGCCGACAAGGTGGCGCAGCGGCTCGACCTGATTGCATTGGAATACGAACGCGGCTGGATGGGCCGGATCACCCAGGACAAGGGCATTCGACTGGCACGCATCCTGCGCGGTGTCGAAGAGGTGCGCACGCTGGACGGCCCGATGCTGCGCTCGGGCGAGGCGCGCAAGACGGGCAGCTTCACCGAAAGCCTGCAGGCGGTTTACGACCGGCCCGCGACCTTGGAACGCAAAGACCGGCGGCAGGTGATCCATGGGCCGCTCGATCTATTGTCGGCGATCCTGGAAGAGGGCGAAAAGGGCCTGACCCTGCAGCGCTACAAGGGTCTTGGAGAGATGAACCCCGACCAGCTGTGGGAAACCACGCTGGACCCCGATGCGCGGACGCTTTTGCGTGTGGAGATCGACGACATGGCTGAGGCGGATGATCTCTTCACCAAGCTGATGGGCGACGTGGTGGAACCGCGGCGTGAGTTCATCCAGCAGAACGCCTTGAGCGTCGAGAATCTCGATTTCTGATGCTCAGGCGCCGGCGGGCGCCGCACCGGCCAGACGTCCCAGCACCACGGCGCTGAGCAGACCGTTGCCCGACAGATAGCCGCTGTCCCCGGTGCCGGACACACCGCAAGCCGCCCCACCGCCGGTAAAGAGGTTGGGAAAGGCGGTGCCGTCGGGGCGCATGACTTGCGCTTGCGCGTTGGTCTGCAAACCGCCTTGCGTGTGAAACAGCGCGCCGGTGACGCGTACGCCGCAATAGGGCGGTGCCAGGGGGGTGTCGCCAAAGCGTCGTCCAAACGCATCGGTGCCGCCCAAGGGGATGTCCGCGATCGTCTGCGCCAAGGCACCGGCGGGCAGCCTGAGTTGATCAGCCAACCCTTCCAACGTGTCCGCCGTCTGGATTGCGCCTACCGCCTCAGCGCGTTTGAAGTCTTCGAACTGGCGGGCGACCTCGGCGATGCGCGCGTCGAAGATGGCAAACGCCTCACCGCCCGGCTGCGCCAGCACAGCGCGGGCGGCTTCGGAATAGCCTTGCGACTCGTCCCAAAAGCGCTCGCCAATGCGGTTCACCTGCACGCCGCCTTCGGTGATCACGGCCCAGGTGATCAGGATGCCATGGGGATGCGCGACATTGCCGTGGCCCTGATAGGCCGTCAGGTGGCGCAGATCTGCCCCCAGAGCCTCGCCCCACAACACGGCCTCTCCCCGGTTGCCATCATGTCCGAACCAGAGCCCGTTCTTGATGTCGGGCAACAGCGCCGCCACCAGATCGCGGTTCCCGCCAAAGCCGTTGCAGGCCAGGATCAGTTTCTTGCACGCAATGGTCTCGGACGCGCCATCGAGCCGGGTGACCGACACGCCGCGAATGCCGTCGCCTTCATGGAACACCACCGTCGCGCGGCGCTCGCAGATGATGTCGATCTCTTGCAGCTCACAGGCCGTGCGCAACGCATCGATCAACTCGGCCCCGGACCGGGTCGGCAAGCCATGCATCCGCCGCCGGCCATGACCCGGATAGTCGAAATTCGTGACCACGGAAAACGGCAGGCCATAGCTGTCGCTAAGCCAATCGATCACCCCGGCAGATTGGGTCGCCAAGCGCTCCACCAGCGCCTGTTCGTTTTCACCATGCGCCTTGGCCTGGATGTCCTGCGCAAAGAGCGCCGGGGTGTCATCAATCCCCGCGGCCGCCTGCGCCTTGGTCCCCGCCGCGGGGATCAGACCCGCGGACAAAGCAGTGGACCCGCTGGGTACCGCATCTGCCTCGATCACCAGCACCTCTTGCCCGGCCTCATGCGCGGCAAGGGCAGCGACCAAGCCGCAGGCCCCGGCGCCGATGATCAGGGTCTCACAGTCCAGATCAAAGCTTGCCGGCGGCGGGGCGGTTTCAGGGGTCGGACCGGTCATACTCCGCCCCTTTGACCAGCATTTCCGCCGTGCCGATCACCTCGTTCAGCCCGCCGAAATCGAACATCCGATCCGCAAAGGGCCGGTTGCTGCCATTGGTCTGCAGACTGGCGTAATAGTCCTGCGCTGTGCGGGCGATGGCGCGGACGATGCCGCCGGGGAAAATCACGATGTCAAAGCCTTGGTCCTGCAGATCCTGCGCGCCGCTGATCGGCGTGGCGCCGCCTTCGACCATGTTGGCGAGCAGCGGTACGCGGGTTTTGAAATGCGTACTGATCTGCTGCAGCTGCTCCCGCGATTGCGGCGCCTCGATAAAGAGCACGTCGGCGCCTGCCTCCAGATAGGTCTCGGCCCGGTCGATGGCGGCGTCGAACCCGTCGACGGCAATCGCATCGGTCCGGGCGATGATCAGCGTGTCGTCGCTGGCACGCGCATCCGCCATCGCCGCGACCTTGCCCGCCATTTCAGCCGCAGGGATCAGGGATTTGTCGGCCAGATGCCCGCAACGTTTGGGATAGGTCTGATCCTCGACCTGCAACGCGCTCGCCCCCGCGCGTTCGTAAAGCCGCATGGTCCGTTGCGCGTTCAAAGCGTTGCCAAACCCGGTGTCGGCATCGATGATCACCGGCAAAGGTGTGCGGTCGGCGATCAAAGTCATCGTCTCGGCCATCTCTGTCACCGAGGTCAGGCCAATATCCGGCCGCCCCAGCCTGGTGTAGGCCACGGCCGCACCGCTGAGATAGAGCGCCTCAAACCCCGCCGCCTCGGCCAAAGATGCGGTCAGCCCGTCATAGACGCCGGGGGCGACGAGGATCTCGGTCCGGGCAAGGCGCGCGCGCAGGGTCATGCCGCGCCCTCCAACCAGGCCAGGGCATCAGCGCAAGTCAACTGATGGGTCACGGTGCCCAGCGACAGGACCGTCGCATCATGCACCTCTGGCCGGAACGCGGCACAGCCATCGGTCAGCATCACCGTCTCGATATTGCGCAGATGCGCGTCCCGCAGGGTCGAGGCGACGCCACCGTTGGTGACGATGCCGCCGATGACCAGTGTCTCGATCCCGACAGCGCGCATGATGTATTCCAGCCGGGTCTGGTAGAAGGCCGAATAGGCCACCTTTTCCACCACAAAATCAGCAGGATAGAGCGTGTCGACCAGCGTGTGACCAAAGCTGCCCGGGGCGAAATCACCCTTGCCGAGGAAGGGGCGCAGCTGTTTCAGATGTGGGGCGATCAGCGGCTCACCATCCTTATCCGGCACCAAGGTGAACTGCGCCGAGATATAGGTGCCGCCTTTCGCGCGCAGCGCCTGCGCCAGGGGCGCAATCCGATCCGGCAGGGCGGCGATGCTGTCGGCACTTTGCCCCGCGCGGCCATAGGCGCCCTCGGGGTGGAGGAAATCGTTCTGCAAATCGATGGTCAGCAGCGCGGTGCGCGCCGGATCCCATGTGGTCGGGTCGCTCATCAGATGCCCTCCGCCGGTTCGATGATGGTGTTGCCAAAGCGGTCGACGCGGCCTGTCAGGCCTGGCTCGATCAGCACGGTGGTGTCGGGTTGTTCGAGGATTGCCGGGCCGTGGATGACCGTGCCCACCGGCAGGATCAGCCGGTCATAGACCGCCGTGTCGTGCCACGCGTCGCCGAAATGCACCGGCCTTGTGGCCTTGGGGGTGGCGACCTCGGTCGCTGTGGGCGCCAGGGTTTCCAGATCGAACTTGGGCCGCCGCCCAGTGACCGCGCTGCGTAGGTTCAGGATCCGCCGCACGCCGTTCTTCAAGAGCCGGCCAAACGTTGCCTGATAGGCGGTATCGAAAGCGGCTTCGATCTCGGCCTTGGTGGGAGGCGTCACCTTGGTGCCGTCGACCTGCACCGTCAAGGGCACCGACACCGTATGCGTCTGCCCGATATAGGCCATGTCGAGCTCAAAGCTGATGTCGCGCGCCTCAAACGTGGTGCGCGCAGCGTCGAGCATCTCCATACCCTGATCGGTATGCTGCTGCATGAAGGCACCCAAGGCGGCCTCGTCGAGGTTCGCAACCAGAGCATTGATTGTTTGCACAAAATCCTGCCGCATATCGGCGATCACGCAGCCCATGGCGGAGGTGACGCCGGGATAGCGGGGCACGATGGCGCGGGCGATGCCGACCTCAGCGAGCATGGCGCCGGCGTGCAGGGCACCGCCGCCACCAAAGGGCATGAAGGCAAAGCGCTTGGGGTCGAACCCACGCTCGATACTGACCAGTCGGATCGCCCCGGCCATGCGGCTGTTGGCGACGCGCAGGATCGCCTCGGCCGCTTGCAGCGTGTCGAGGCCCAGGGGTTTGCCGACATGCGTGTCGATGGCCTTGGACGCGGCCTCCACATCCAGCCGTTCCAGCTTGCCGCCGATGGGGTTCTCCGGGTCGATCCGGCCCAAGACAACGTTGGCGTCTGTTACCGTGGGTCGGTCGTTGCCGAGCCCATAAGCCACCGGACCGGGGTCTGAGCCCGCGCTTTCCGGGCCGATGTTCAGCAATCCCCCTTTGTCGACCCACGCGATGGAGCCGCCGCCCGCGCCGATCGTCGTGATCTCGATCATCGGGGTGCGCACGACCATGCCGAAATCGATCGAGGTCTGCGGCGACAGCATCGATTGGCCCTCAGCGATCAGCGACACGTCAAACGATGTGCCGCCCATGTCGCCGGTGATGATGTTGTCGAACCCGGCAGACGACGCGATATAGCCCGCCGCGATCACCCCCGCCGCAGGCCCGGACAAAGCCGTGCGCACGGGTAGGCGGCAGGCGGTGTCGACTGCCATCACCCCGCCGTTTGACTGCACGATCATGAACTCGCCATCAAACCCACCGGAGGTCAGCGCGTTCTCCAATCGGCCCAGATAGCCCGACACCTCCGGCTGCAGGTAGGCGTTCAAGGCGGTAGTGGAGAAACGTTCGAATTCGCGGATTTCCGGTAGGATTTCCGAGGACGCCGAGACATGGGCGTTGGGCCAGATCGCCCGCACCGCGGCGACGGCGGCGGCCTCATTGGCGGGGTTGGCGTAGCTGTTGGCGAAAAGAATCGCCACCGACTGACAGCCCTGATCCTGTAATTGCCGGGCGGCGGCGCGCACGGCGTCGAGGTCAACCGGTGTGCGGATCGTGCCATCAGCCAGCGTGCGTTCCGGCACCTCCAAGCGGTCGCGCCGGTCCACCACAGGTTCAAAGTCGCCGCGCAGCCCCCAGGTACGGGGCCGGTCACGTCGGCGCATTTCCAGCACGTCGCGCAGCCCGGCGGTGCAGATCACACCGGTCTTGGCGCCCTTGCGCTCCAGCAGGGCGTTGGTGCCCGCCGTGGTGCCGTGCACCACGACCGCGATCTCGGACAGGTCCGACACCTCGCGCCCGATGCCATCGAGGAAGCCACCCGACTGGTCGGGCCGGGTGGTAGGCACCTTGGCGACGGTGGCGCTGCCTTCGGCCTCGTTCAGGACAAAGACGTCGGTAAAGGTGCCGCCGACATCGACACCGATCATGCGGCTGCTCATACCGTGACCTCCCGCCAGGCCGGGCCATAGACCTGATCGGCCCGCTCGGCACTGACCAAACCGCGTGCCACGTCTTGCGCAACGGACCGCGGCGCGCGGTCCTCAACCGCGCCATAGCCGCCACCGCCGGGGGTTTCGAGCCGCACCGATTGACCCTGTTTCAGCCGAATACCGCGCATTTTCGACGCAAGCGGGGGCGTCGCCCAACCGTCCTCCTGCTCATAGGCAAAGACGTTTAACGCAGCGTCCGCACCCCCCGCGATCCCCTTGGGGGCAAAGCGCCCGCGTTCACCGAAGAGGAACGCCTCGGCGCCGTTTTCCTCCAAAACCTCGATCTCGTAGACCGCGCCCATACCGCCACGGTGTGCACCCGCCCCGGCGCTGTCAGGGCGCAGGGCCCATTGCCGGAACATCACCGGATAGGCGGCCTCAAGGATCTCCATCGGGGGGATCGTCGCGGTGGAAATGGGCGCGTTGCCGTGGTTCAGCCCATCGGTTTCTGGCGATCCGCCATGCCCGCCGCCATAAAAACTGAACATCACCCAAGGCTGGCCGTTGCTGCGCTTGCCGGCAATCGAAAGCGCGTTGATCGTGCCATAGGCGTTGGCGACCACCCGGTCGGGCGCGGCCTGGGCAAAGGCGGAAAACACCACATCGATCATCCGCAGGATGGTTTCAGTGTAGCCGCCGGTGGGGGCCGGGAATTCGGCGGAGAGCAGCGAGCCTTCGGGCACCTTCACCTCGATGGGCCGCATCACGCCGGCATTGGCGGGCAGGCCGGGGAAGATGTGTTTGATCGCCACATAGGCGGTGGCGACCGTGGTGGGCAGGGCGATATTGACTGGGCCTGCGCATTGCGGGGCGGAGCCGGCGAAGTCGAGCACCATCCGGTCACCGGTGATCTCTAACGCGACCTTGATCGCCAAAGGCTCATCCGTGATACCGTCATTGTCGAGGAAATCCTCGGCCTCCCACCGGCCATCCGGCAGGCCCTCAAGCTCAGAGCGCATCAAAGCCTCCGCCCGGTGCCCCAAAGCATCCAATGCGGCGCGCACCGTATCCGCGCCATATTCGTCCAGCAGCTCGTCCATGCGTTTGACGCCCAGGTCCAAGGCGCCCAGCTGGCCGTTGAGATCACCCATCGCCGATTGCGGCAGGCGGGTGTTGCGCAGCAGGATGTCGATGATGTCCTGGTTGACCTCGCCGCCGCGCGCGAGTTTCACCGGTGGCAGGACAAACGCCTCTTGAAAGACCTCGGTTGCGGCCGGGTTATAGTTGCCGGGCACCGCGCCGCCCACATCGTGCCAATGGCCAACCGAGGCGAGGTAGCAAAAGAGCTCTCCATCCCGGAAATAGGGCCGCACCAGCCGCATATCCGACAGATGTGTGCCACCGATATGCGCGTCGTTGAAGATATAGATGTCGCCATCCGCCAGATCGCCATCCGCGGCCGACTTGTCGATCACCGCCTGCACGGCAAAGGACATGACCCCGACAAAGATCGGCAGGCCGGATTTGCCCTGCACCAGCGTGTCACCCGTTGCGGCGTGGTAAAGCCCGTGCGACGCGTCATGCGCCTCGGCGATGATCGGGTTGAAGGCGGCGCGGAACAGGGTGGCGTCCATCTCGTCGGCGATCTGTTCCATCCGCCCGGCCAGCACCGAAAGGGTAATCGGGTCGATCTCGCTCATCCTTGCGCCTTTACCTCTGCGATGTCGTTCCAGACATCCTGTTTGGTGATCTTGCCATTCGTGATTTCGAACCGGTCGATGAAGCGGATGCCGCCAAACGCCGTGCCGTCCGGCCATTCCCCCGACAACGTACCCCGGCAATAGACCACGACGGCCTGGGCGCTTTGGGCCGCGTCGAAGCCCTCGTAGGTCTTGGTGACAAAGCGGTAGCGCGGCTTGGCCCAGTCGATCAGCTCTTGCAAAGAGCGCATCGGCCCGGTGCCCGGGAACTGCATGGTGAACCCGTCACCCAGCATTGCCTGCGCGGTCTCCAGCTCCCGCGCCTCCATTGCCGCAAGGTAAGCGCGCACTAGCTCTGCGGGGTCGGGCAGGGCGGGGGCACCGCTGCGCCGGGTGCCGCCGCGGTAATACTGCGCGGTTGGCATTTCGTGGATCATCACGGTGACCAGCTCGGGCGCGGCGGGCACGACAAGGCGCACAGCGTCGGTCAAAGCCTCACCCAGACGCCGCTTGGCATCGGCGCCATAGCCTTCGAGAACATGCAGTTCGACGATGGGCATCCCATCCTCCCCAGGACAACCTGTATCTTTGATAATACAGATTTGCATCACTTGTTAAGACCAAAATTTCGGCCTCAATAAGACAGAAGCTTGATTTTCGGAAAAGCATCGGTACGATTGCGTCAGGTTTGGGAGGACCGCGAGGCGTGGAAAAAAGCACGACAGCCCTGTTGCCGGACGGCGAAAAGGCGCGGCGCGTCTACCTGTCGTTGCGCGACCAGATTGCCGATGGGCGGCTTGGTGATGGCGACAGTCTGCCGGGCGAACAGCGCCTGGCGGCGAGCTATGGCGTGTCGCGTGTGACCGTGCGCCGGGCCTTGGACGCGCTGGCTGATTCGGGGCTGATCGAGCGCCGCGCTGGCAGTGGCACAAAGGTGCGCAGCGGGGCCGAGGCGGCCAAACCCGTTGCGATGGATTTCACCACGCTGATGCCGCAGCTGGTTGAGATGGGGCAGCAGACCACCGCGCGGCTCTTGTCGTTTTCCTACGGCCCGGCGCCCGAATTTGTGGCCCGCGCCATGCACCTGCCGAATGCTGAGCAGGTCCAGATTGCCACCCGCGTGCGCAGCGCTGGCGGCACGCCGTTTTCGCATCTGACAACCTATGTGCCGGCGAGTATCGCGCAGAATTACTCCGAGGATGATCTGGCCACGACACCGCTTTTCAAGCTGCTGGAACGCAGCGGTGTGCAGATCGATCAGGCGCATCAATCGGTGTCGGCCACCCTCGCCGGGCCTGACGTGGCCGACGCGTTGGATGTGGCCTTGGGCTCGGCACTCTTGTCGCTGAAACGCGTTGTGCGCGATGTCGAGGGCAACGGCGTCGAATACCTGTCGGGCCTTTACCGCCCGGATATGTTCCGCCTCGACATGCCGTTGACCCGTGTTGGCCAGGGCGCCGCGCGGCATTGGGAACCGGCCATCGGTCAGCAGGGAGGGGCGCCATGACCGCGCCGACGACTCTGCTGGACAAGGTCTGGGCGGCGCATGAGATCCACCGTCGCGCCGATGGTGCGTCGCTGCTTTGGGTCGATCGGCATCTGGTACACGAAGGCTCCCACCACGCCTTTGCCAAGCTCGCCGCGCGCGATGCCACGGTGGCCGAGCCGGACCTGACCTTTGCCGTTGTCGATCACTACGCGCCGACGCGGGACCGCGACCGGATCGCCGATCCGCAGATCGCGCGGATGATCCAGACCCTGCGCGACAATGCCGAAACCCATCATCTGCAGATCTTTGACCTACTCGATCCGCGCCAGGGGATCGTGCATGTGATCGGGCCGGAACAGGGGCTGACCTTGCCCGGCTTGCTGATCAATTGCGGCGACAGCCATACCTCCACTCACGGGGCATTCGGGGCGATGGGGTTCGGCATTGGCGCGACCGAGGTTGCGCATGTGCTGGCCACGCAAACGATCTGGCAGAAAAAGCCTCTGGCGATGCGGATCAGCGTGGACGGTGCGCTTGGGCCGGGGGTGACGGCCAAGGACATCGCTCTGCACTGGATCGCGCGGCTGGGCACCGGCGGGGCGCAGGGGCATGCGGTGGAATATGCCGGTGAAGCGATCCGCGACTTGTCGATGGAAGGGCGGATGACGCTCTGCAACCTGTCGATCGAGGGCGGCGCGCGCATGGGGATGATCGCGCCGGATGAGACGACCTTCGCCTACCTTCAGGACAGGCCCTTTGCGCCGAAAGGGGCGGAGTGGGACAGGGCGGTGGACGATTGGGCCATGCTGCGCACCGATACCGACGCGGGTTTTGCCCGCGACATCCACATCGACGCGACGCAGATTGCCCCCACTGTGACCTGGGGCACCAGCCCGGAACAAGCGCTGCCGGTCGATGCGACGATCCCGGACCCGGCCAAGCTGCAAGGCAGCAAGGCCGATGCTGCGCGTGATGCGCTGGACTATATGGGCCTGGTCGCTGGTCGCCCGATTGACGGGACGCCGGTGGATCAGGTCTTTCTCGGCTCCTGCACCAATGGCCGGATCGAAGACCTGCGCGCCGCCGCCGCCGTGCTGGCGGGGCGCAAGGCCAAGGTGCCGGGGCTTGTGTCTCCTGGCTCGGCGCAGGTCAAGAAGCAGGCCGAGGAAGAGGGGCTCGACCAGGTGTTCACCGAGGCCGGGCTCGATTGGGTCGCCGCGGGCTGTTCAATGTGCGTGGGCATGAACGGCGATCTGGTACCAGCGGGCAAGCGTTGCGCGTCCTCCACCAACCGGAACTTCCGCGGCCGACAGGGGCGTGGTGCGCGCACGCATCTGATGTCCCCCGCCATGGTCGCCGCTGCCGCCGTGACGGGGACGATCACTGATGTCCGCCCGTTTCTGCAGGACAGGGCGGCGTGATGGCGGGCTGGACTTTTTATACCGGCCAGATGCTGGCGCTGCCGCTGGACAATGTGGACACCGATCAGCTGATCCCGGCGCGCTACATGTCCGTGCCGCGCAGCGAGGGCTATGGCGACTACCTGCTACATGACCTGCGCAAAGACGATGCGGGGCAACAGCGGGAGGATTTCCCGCTGAACCGGCACCCCGAGGCAAGCATCCTGCTGGCCGGGCGCAACTTTGGCAGCGGATCCTCGCGCGAGGCGGCGGTTTACGCGCTGGTCGATGCCGGTATCCGCGCGGTGATCGCCCCCAGCTTTGGCGACATCTTTGCCAGCAACGCGGTCAATAATGGCCTACTGCCCGCCCGCATTTCGCCCGAAGATGCCGCGCGCCTGACAGCGTCACTTGGCGATCAAACCGCAGAGGCGGAGATCGACCTCACGACAAGCACCATCCGCACCGCCGATCTGACCGTGCCTTTCGCGCTGGACGACACCTGGCGCACCAAACTGATCAACGGTTGGGACGATATCGACCTGACGCTGCAGCACACCGACGACATCGAAACGTACAAACACAACCGCCGCCAAACCGCCCCCTGGGCCTGGCCCGCGGCGACCCAATCGAGCCCGGCCTCGGTGAACACCTGGTCGAGCCCCTCTTCCTCGGCCTGCTTCTTGACCTGCGCCGAGCCAGGAGACACAAGCCCCGGCACCTTGGCC
>JASJCC010000193.1 GCA_030066175.1 Paracoccaceae bacterium
ATCATCATCATCATCGTCGTCGTCGTCGTCATCATCATCGTCATCCGCGCTGAAGGTCTCGTCGCTGACGATGGCGCCTTCTTCGGTGTTGAAGACAATTTCACGGATTTGTTCGTCGCGGTAGCCTTCGATGATCACTTCATCGCCAACTTCTTCGATGGTGACCACTTGGTAGCCGTAGCTTTGGAACTGTTCGACGATGCTTTCGATCGGGTTGGCCAGCGCGGTGCTGCCCAGCAAGGCGAAAGTGGCGGATGTGACTGCAAGTGTCTTCATTGGTTTTCTCCATGTTGCCGCCGAACGACGTGCCCGGCGCGTGACATGGGTGTGGGCCAGCAATTGGGCTGGGCCTATTGATCTGGGGTTTAGAGCGGGCCCCGTAAACCGCTGTCGCATGGGGCCTAAACCGAGGTTTAGGCGTATCGACTTTCAAGCATAGACAAAGAGCCGGCTTTGACGGCCGTTCGCCGACCTGCAAATGCGGTGGACCGGATAGGTTCCCTTGCCTGGCTGCCAGAGCGGGTAGGCCCTAGGATAGGCCCGGCCACAAAACGAATTGTGGCGCCGGTAGCATACCGGCGCCACTAAAGGCACGGCGAAGTCTTGTGCGGGTCTTAAGAGATGGATCAGCTGACGCTGCGCCCTTCGCCGTCTGACATGTCAACGCCCAGGTGTTTGGCAACAGTATATATATCCTTGTCGCCGCGGCCGCACATGTTCATGCAGATAATGTGGTCCTTTGGCAGGTCGGGCGCGATTTTCATCACGTGGGCCAGCGCGTGGCTGGGCTCCAAAGCGGGAATGATGCCTTCAGTCGCGCAGCAAAGCTGGAACGCCTCCAAAGCCTCTTTGTCGGTGATCGCCACATATTTCGCCCGGCCAATATCGTTGAGCCAGGCGTGTTCCGGGCCGATGCCGGGATAGTCGAGCCCGGCGGAGATCGAGAAGCCTTCGAGGATCTGGCCGTCATCATCCTGCAAGAGATACGTGCGGTTGCCGTGCAGCACGCCGGGGCGGCCTCCGGTCAGCGAGGCGCAATGCTCCATTTTGGCGTTCACACCTTTGCCGCCAGCTTCGACGCCGATGATGTTGACGTCGGTGTCATCGAGGAACGGATAAAACAGGCCCATGGCGTTTGACCCGCCGCCGATGGCGGCAATGATCGTGTCGGGCAGACGGCCCTCGGCCTCCATCATCTGGAAGCGGGTTTCCTTGCCGATGATGGACTGGAAGTCGCGCACCATGGCCGGGTACGGGTGCGGGCCGGCGACCGTGCCGATGCAGTAAAACGTGTCGCGCACATTGGTCACCCAGTCGCGCAGGGCATCGTTCATCGCGTCCTTCAGCGTGCCACGGCCCGAGGTGACGGGGATCACCTCGGCACCCAAGAGCTTCATCCGGAAGACGTTGGGCTGCTGACGTTCCACATCATGCGCGCCCATATAGACCACGCATTTCAGGCCGAACTTGGCGCAGACGGTGGCGGTGGCCACGCCGTGCTGACCGGCACCGGTTTCGGCGATGATCCGGGTTTTGCCCATGCGGCGGGCGAGGATGATTTGGCCCAGCACGTTGTTGATCTTGTGCGCGCCGGTATGGTTCAGCTCATCGCGCTTCATATAGATCTTGGCGCCGCCCAGATGCTCGGTCAGGCGTTCGGCGTGATAAAGCGGGCTGGGGCGGCCGACATAGTGCTTCCAGAGAAACTCCATCTCGTCCCAAAAGGACTGATCGGTCTTGGCCCGTTCATATTGCGCCTCAAGCTCGAGGATCAGCGGCATCAAGGTCTCGGACACAAAGCGCCCGCCGAAAATCCCGAAACGGCCCTTTTCGTCGGGGCCTGTCATGTAGCTGTTGGCCAGTTCGTTCATCGCGCCTCTCCCATCGGACATCTGCCTGCCTGCATATGGCACGGACCCCACCCTTGACCAGAGGGGAAACCGCGCAGGTTTCGAGGTTTTCAGGAATTTCCCGTCGGCGCCTCTGCCGCCCGCTCCAAAGCCGGGTAACGCAGGCCCAGCGTGACGCCGCGGGCGACGAAGGACACCAACAGGGCCGCCCAAAGGCCGTGATTGCCGAAGGCGGGCATCAGCAGCAGGCAGGCAGCAAAGTAGATGACCGCGGAAATCGCCATCATGTTGCGCATGTCGGCGGTGCGGGTGGCGCCTATAAAGATCCCGTCGAGCATAAAGGACGCGACCCCCAGGATCGGCACGACAATCATCCAGGGCAGATAGGCGCGGCCTTCGATCTGGACCTCGGGTGCCTTGGCCATCAGGTCGATCAGCGCGGGGCCGAGAACCCAGAAGCTGAGCGCCATCAGGACGCTTGCGCCCAGACCCCAGAGGCTGGTCAGAAGCGCCGCGCGGCGCAGACGGGGGGCGGCACGGGCGCCCATCGCCTGCCCCACCAGCGCCTCGGCGGCAAAGGCAAAGCCATCCAGAGCGTAGGAGGTGATTTGCAGGAATTGCATCAACACCTGATTGGCGGCCAGCGTCACGTCGCCAAAGCCCGCGCCGAAAAACAGGAACGACACAAAGACCGTCTGTAACAGCAGGGAGCGAATCAGGATATCGCTGTTGACTTGCGCCATACGGATCAGGCGGTGACGATCGAAGACCCGCGCCCAATCGCGCCAGGCCGGCATCCCAAAGGCGGTCCGGCAGAGCCACAGGCCAAGCGCGAGGCCCGACCATTCGGCAAGGAAAGTGGCCAGGGCCACGCCCCCGACGCCCCAGCCAAGGCCCAGCACAAACCAAAGGTCGAGCACGATATTGACGAGGTTCATCCAGATCTGCAGCACCAGCACGGCGCGGGTGCGTTCCTGTGCGATCAACCAGCCGGTGATGCCGAAAATCGCGATGGCCGCGGGGGCGGACCAGACGCGGATCGCCATGTAGTCGCGCGCCAGCGTTTCCACCTCTTGCGAGGCGGGGGCCAGCAGGAAGGCGGCGGCGAATAGGGGGATCTGGATCAGGATCACGATGGCACCGACCACAAGACCGATCATCAGCACCCGGGTGAAAAGCGCGGCCACCTCGGCCTGATCCCCCTGCCCCGCGGCTTGTGCGGCCAGGCCCGTGGTGCCCATGCGCAGAAAGCCGAAGATCCAGTAGATCGCCGACAGGATCACCGCCCCGATACCCACCGCCCCGATGGGTGCCGCAAGCCCCATCTGACCGACCACGCCGGTGTCGACCGCCCCGAGGATCGGCACGGTGGCATTCGACAGCACGATCGGCACAGCAACCTTCAGGACGCGCCGGTGGGTGATCGGGGTTGCGTCCGTCATAACGCAGCGTCTTGGGCGGACCGGGGCTGGCGCCGCAGCTTGGGTGGCGTGTCAGCCATCCGGGCGGGGCATCAGGAAATGCGCGGTGGCCTGCGCGAAGGGGCGGTCGCGGTTGTCCTGCCAGGCTTCGGTCTGGACCGAGGCATAACGCCGGCCCGAGCGGGTGACATGCGCCCGCGCATAGGCGTCGCGCGGCAGGCCCGAGCGCAGGTAGTCGACGGTAAAGTCGATGGTCTTGGGCAGGCGCGGCAGATTGCCGGCGGCCATTTTGTCGACATCGATGGCGCCGGATTCGATGTCTTCCCATAGGTAAGACCAAGACAATGTGATGATCGCCGTAACCTCAAGGAAGGCGGCTGTCACACCGCCGTGGATGGCGGGCAGGAACGGGTTGCCGATCAGCTTTTCGTCAAAGGTCAGCACGCCGGTGAGCTCATCCCCGCGGCGGTCAAAGTGAATCCCGAGGAATTGGATGTAAGGCACGCCGCCCGCCAACGCGTTGAGCGCGGCGTCGCGGCGTTGTTTGACGACCTGAACAGGTTCCGGGGGGCGCCGCGCCATCAGCCGCCCTCCACCGTAAAGGCGCCGGTGGCGGTGGCCACGGGGCGGTTTGTATCCTCGTCACAGGCTGTGGCGCGCACAAAGGCCACCGAGCGGGTGATGTGATAGCACTCGGCTCGCGCCGTGATCGCCTGGCCGGGGGTCGCCGCGCGCATATAGTCGATGCGCAGATCGATGGTGGCGGTGCCCGCGGGGCTTTTGGGATGGCTCATCACCGCTGCCCCGCCGCAGGTGTCCATCAGCGCCGACACCGCGCCACCATGGATCACGCCGGTATCGGGATCTCCGATAAAGCGCGGGTCATAGGCCATGCGAATCTCGGCGATGCCATCGGCAATTTCGGTGATTTCCAGCCCCAGCGCCTTGGCATGCGGGATGGTTTCGATGAATTGCTTGGCAATGCGGGCCTTGTCGACGGTCATGCGGTGTCTCCTGTCGCGCCTTTTATGCGGCGCGACCGGCACGCTGGCAAGAACCCAGCCGCCCGCACGGGTTTCTTGCCCTCGCCTGCGCCCCGCTTTACCTTGGGACAGGGGAGGAGGGCCGATGAGCGAGACCCGTCTGAGTTTCAAGGAGATGTGCGCGCGGTTCGACGTGACCCCCCGCACCTTGCGCTATTACGAATACATTGAGCTCTTGCAACCGGAGCGCGAGGGTCGGTCGCGATTCTATGGCCCCCGCGAAGTTGCGCGGATGAAGCTGATCCTGCGTGGTCGCAAGTTCGGCTTTCAGCTGGAAGACATTCGGCAATGGCTGCTGATCTACGAAAAGGAAGGCACCGAGGCGCAGATGCGCACCTGGATCGAAATGGCCGACCGCCAGATGGAAGAGCTGCGCGACCAACGCCGGCAGTTGGACGAGGCGATGGACGAATTGCAGGCCCTGCGCGACGAAACCGCCGCCAGTCTGGGCGACTGAACAGCTGATTCGACCACGGCGGCCAAGCGCGCTCAAAACCCGCAAAATCCCGGGTCAGGTATTCCCGACCGTCGAAAACACGGCGTCCAAACCGCTTTGACAGATAGTTACCGAAATCGGCAGTTTACGTCAAGTGATCTTACGTCACCTAAAAAGTGACGTGGCGTATGAGTTACGTAAAGGATTTTTCCCATTGTAGGGTGGCCCCGAAACACGCACCTCAGGGGCATAGCTTACCCTGCGTGAGGAAAGACCCATGATGGATGACCGTACAATGACGATCCGCGAAATGTGCGACATGTTCGAAGTGACGCCGCGCACTTTGCGGTTCTACGAGGCCAAGGAACTGCTTTCGCCGATCCGCGAAGGCCAGAAACGCCTGTTCACCAAGCGCGACCGCGCACGGCTGAAACTGATCCTGCGCGGCAAGCGCTTTGGATTCAGCCTGGAGGAGATCAGGCAACTGCTGGATCTCTATGACATGGGGGATCAGCAACACACCCAGCTGCAGCGCACCTACGAAATTGCGCAGCAGCGGCTGGAAGACATGGTCCGGCAACGCGATGAGCTCAACATCGCCATCGAAGAGCTGCAGGAACAGATGAAATGGGGCGAGCGGATGCTGGCCTCGATGAACAACAGCAAGCGGGCGGCGGGATAGCCCCACGCCCTTTGGTTGACACGGAGAAAGAGATGCCCGTCTACAACGCCCCCACCAATGACATGATGTTTGTCCTGCATGATGTGCTCGACATCCAGAGTGCCGACATCCCCGGATACGAGGATCTGGACCGCGACACCACGCAGGCGATCCTCGACGAGGCGGCAAAGCTGGCCGAAAACGTGCTGGCGCCGCTGAACCCGGTCGGGGACGAAGAGGGCTGCGTGCTGGAAAACGGTGTGGTGCGCACGCCCAAGGGCTTCAAAGACGCGTTTGACCAGATGCGCGACGGCGGCTGGACGGCGTTGGACTGTGACCCCGATTACGGTGGCCAGGGCCTGCCCTACCTGATCTCGACCTCGGTGGGTGAGATGTTTTCGGCCGCCAACATGGCGTTCAACATGTATCAGGGCCTGACCCACGGCGCCTATAACGCGATCCACGCGCATGGGTCCGAGGCGCAAAAGCAGATGTACCTGCCCAAGATGGTGACTTGCGAATGGGGCGGCACCATGAACCTGACCGAGCCGCATTGCGGCACCGATCTGGGCCTCATCCGCACCAAGGCCGTACCGCAGGATGACGGTAGCTACCAGATCAGCGGCCAGAAGATCTGGATTTCCGCCGGTGAGCACGACATGTGCGACAACATCATTCACCTGGTGCTGGCCAAGCTGCCGGATGCGCCCGAGGGGGTGAAGGGCATTTCGCTCTTCATCGTGCCGAAGTTCATGGTGAACGAAGACGGCTCGCTCGGCGACCGCAACAGCTTGTCCTGTGGCGGGCTGGAAAAGAAGATGGGCATCCATGGAAACGCCACCTGCGTGATGAATTACGATGGCGCGACAGGCTTCTTGGTTGGTGAGGCGCATAAAGGCATGCGCGCCATGTTCACCATGATGAACGAGGCCCGTTTGGGTGTCGGCCTGCAAGGCTATGCGCAGGGCGAGGTGGCCTATCAAAACGCGCTTGGCTTTGCCCGCGACCGGCTGCAGGGCCGCGACGTCACTGGCGTGCAGGCAACTGACAAGCCCGCCGATCCCATCATCGTGCACCCGGATGTGCGCCGTAACCTGATGGATCAAAAGGCTTTTGTCGAAGGCGCACGGGCCTTCACCTATTGGGGTGCCTCGCTGATCGACAAATCACACCGCGCGGGTGACGAGGCCGCCGAAGGGCTGATTTCACTGCTGACCCCGGTGATCAAGGGGTTCCTGACCGACAAGGGGTTTGAAACCACGGTGCTGGCGCAGCAAACGCTGGGCGGGTCGGGCTTTACCCGCGAATGGGGGCTGGAGCAGTTCGTCCGCGATGCACGGATCACCATGATCTATGAGGGCACCAACGGCATCCAGTCGCTGGACCTCGTGGGGCGCAAGCTGGGGCAGGATGGCGGCAAACACGTGATGGCGTTCTTCGATCTGGTCAAGAGCTTCATCGCCGAGAACAAAGGTCAGGATGCCGATTTCGACGCGCAGTTCCTCGAGCCTCTGAAGCAGGCGTCGAAGGATCTGCAAGCGGCGGGAATGTACTTCATGCAAAACGGCATGAAGAACCCCAACAATGCGCTTTCGGGCTCGTATGACTTCATGCATCTCTTTGGCCATGTCTGCCTGGGCCTGATGTGGGCCCGCATGGCGCTGGCGGCCAAGGCGCGGCTGGACGCGGGCGATGGCGATACGACGTTCTACGAGACCAAGATCGCCACGGGGCGCTACTACATGGCGCGGCAGTTACCGATGACCGGCACCCATCTGGCGCGTATCGAATCCGGCGCCGAACCGGTGATGGCGCTGGACGCGGCAAACTTCTGAAACAGGTCTGGGCGGGGGTGACCCCGCCTTTGCTCGGGAGCCATTATGCCCAAACGCTTTCGTCTGACGCGACGTTTTCCTGTGGCGATGACCGAGGACGGCTATCGTGGCCTCAAACGCTTTGCGCGTGAGGCGGGGCTTGATGAGGGTGAGGCGCTGTCGTTCCTGTTTGAGCATTTCGACAGCGTCACCGACAGCGAGGTCCTGTCGCACAAGCTGCGCGTCTTCAATGCCGAGCTGGAAAGCCGCAAGAAATAACGGGAGGAACCATGCCGCGTGACTGGATGACAGATGAGCACGCCATGCTGGGCGAGTTGACGGCCAAGTTTATTGAGGCCGAATGGCAACCGCTCTACGACAAATGGCGCAAGCAGGGCCAGATGGATCGCGAGATCTGGGGCCAGGCTGGCGAGTTGGGCCTGCTCTGCCCCTCGGTGCCCGAGGAATATGGCGGTGTGGGCGGCGATTTCGGGCATGAGGCGGTGATCCTGATCGAAGCGGCCCGGGCCAACCTCGCCTCCTGGGGCCACGGCATCCATTCCGGCATCGTGGCGCATTAC
>JASJCC010000194.1 GCA_030066175.1 Paracoccaceae bacterium
GTTAAGGAGGCCCGCATGACCGATCTCACCGCGCTCGAGGCGCTGATCCGCGCCGATTCCGCAACCCGCGGCCAGCCGATTTCCCGGCTGGGCTATTTCTGCGCGCCGTTTCGTCCGGCCAGCGGCCCCTTGTCGGATCGGGTGATCAAGGTCTATCGCGGCCTGGGCGACACCGCGGCGCTCGACCGGCTCGCCCAATGCCATGACGACTACGCCGATGCACTGCGCCAGGCCGGCGTGCCCCTGCCGGACACCGCGTTTCACTTGGTCGACATCGACGGCGCCCGCATCCCCGTCATCGTGCAAGAGGCGCTGCCCGAAACCAGCCTAATGCGCCCGTTGATGCAAAAGGCCGATCTGGAGGCCACGCTCCAGATGATGGAGGCCGCCGGGCAGGTCATCGCGACCTTCTGGAACAACGCCGATCAGTTCGAAACCCGCATCGGCTTTCACCCCTCGATCCGCAATTTTGCAATCATCGACGGGCAGGCCGTGTTCTTCGACACCTTCCCGCCGCTCATCCATTACAGCCGCGCGGAAATGGGCCGCATGCTGCTGCAATTCTCCGACAAACGCCTGATGCGCCTGGTCGGCCCGCTGATGCAACGCCGCGTTACGGCGATTCAGGACGAATGGTATTCCGCGTCCGAGACCCTGGTCGGCCTCGTCGGCTCCGCCTGCCGCCTGCGCCCGGAACACGCGCAAGCCTATCTCGACTGGGGCCGCAACTTCGTCACCCGCGAAATGCCCCGCTGGCAGGACGAGGCCCTGCCACATCTGCAAGAGCCCCCCCGCCTGCCCGCCATCTGGACCGGCTTTCGCAAAATCCTGGGCCTGCAGGGCGAACCAAACGTCTGAACGCCCTGACTACCCCCAGCCTTCATCTTGCCCCTAAACTCCGGGGAGCGCGAGGGGCAGCGCCCCTCGTTCCTGCGCTCAGACAAAAGCGCAATCAGACGATCTTGATCCCGGCCTTCTGGGCATCTTTGACGAACTGATCCAGCCCCTTGTCGGTCAGCACGTGGTTGGCCATCGCCTTGATCACGCCCGGAGGGGCCGTCGCCACATCAGCGCCGATCTTGGCGCATTCGCTCATGTGGTTGGCTGACCGGATCGAGGCCGCGAGCACCTGGGTTTCATAGCCGTAATTGTCGTAAATCTCACGGATATCCGCGATCAGCTGCAGCCCGTCAAGGTTGATGTCATCCAACCGCCCGATAAAGGGCGAGATAAACGTCGCTCCCGCCTTCGCGGCCAACAGCGCCTGGTTGGGCGAGAAACACAAGGTGACGTTGACCATCTTGCCTTCGTCCGTCAGCACCTTGCAGGCCTTCAGCCCGTCCCAGGTCAGCGGCACCTTCACCGCGATATTCTCGGCAATTGCCGCCAGCTTGCGCCCTTCGGCGATCATGTCGTCGGCGTCCAACGCGATCACCTCGGCCGAAACCGGCCCCTCGACCATGTCGCAGATCTCTTTTGTCACCTCGAGAATATCGCGCCCGGATTTCAGGATCAGCGACGGGTTGGTGGTCACGCCATCGACCATACCCAGATCGTTCAGCTCGCGGATGGCGTCGATTTCGGCGGTATCTACAAAGAATTTCATCTCGGCGGTCCTTTGATGGGTTGGCCTGCGTTCGCTGCCGCTTTACCCCAGAAGAAGACCCCGTGAAACCCCGGATCGCATGACCGACAGCCCGACCTTCTTTGAAACCGACGCTCTTGTGGGCGTGCTGACGACCCAGCCTCTGGGCCGTCCGCTCGACTACCGCGCGCCGGAGGGCGGTTGCCACCTGGGCGCCTTTGTCGAGGTGCCATTGGGCCCGCGCAAGGTGCTGGGTGTGGTCTGGGGGCCGGGGGCGGGGGATTATGATCTGTCGAAGGTTCGCGCCATCATCCGGGTGCTCGATGCCGCGCCGATGCGCGACGAACTCCGCGCCTTTCTGCAACGCGCCGCGGATTACACCCTGACCCCGATGCCCGCCATGCTGCGGCTCGCCACCCGCGCGCCGGGGCTGGGTGATCCGCCCTCAATGCGCAAGGTCTACCGGCTGGGGCAGGGCACACCGGACCGGATAACCGACGCGCGCAAACGGGTGATCGACGCGGCGCAGGACATGGGCGGCCTCGCCCTGACGCTGAAGGAACTGGCCGAGGCGGCGGGCGTCACCACGAGCGTGGTCAAGGGCCTGGTGAAACTCGGCGCCATCGCCGAAGAGGACAGCCCGCGCGACACCGCCTTTCCTTTCCTCGACCCCGATCTGCCGGGCAAAGAGCTGACCGAGGATCAAGCGACCGCCGCTAAGACCCTGCGCGAAACGCAGCGCACAGGCGGGTACAGCACCACCCTGGTGCGCGGCGTCACCGGCTCTGGCAAGACCGAGGTTTATCTCGAGGCCGTCGCCGAAGCACTTGCACAGGGCCGTCAGGCCCTGGTCCTGTTGCCTGAGATCGCGCTCACCGCCGAATTCCTCACCCGGGTGCAGGAACGCTTTGGCGCGCGACCGGCGGAGTGGCATTCCGGCGTGACGATGACCGAACGCCGCCGGGTGTGGAAGATGGTCGCCGAAGGTCAGGCCCAGCTGGTGGTCGGCGCACGGTCAGCGCTCTTCCTGCCGTTCCAGCGCCTGGGCCTGATCGTCGTCGATGAAGAGCACGATACCTCCTACAAACAAGAGGACGGCGTGCTCTACAACGCCCGCGACATGGCGGTGCTGCGGGCGGCGATCTGCGGCGCGCAGGTGGTGCTGGCCTCGGCCACGCCGTCGCTGGAGAGCTGGGCCAATGCCGAGGCCGGCAAGTATGATCGGCTGACCCTGACCACCCGCTTCGGCCCCGCGATCCTGCCCGATATGCAGGCCATCGACATGCGGGCCGAGGATCTGCCTTCTGATAAATGGATCTCCCCCACCCTGCGCAGGGCGGTCGAGGCGCGGCTGCAACGCGGCGAACAGGCGATGCTGTTTCTCAACCGCCGCGGCTATGCCCCAGTGACAATCTGCCGGGCCTGCGGGCACCAGGTGGGTTGCGCGCAATGTGATGCCCGCATGGTCGAACACCGGTTCCTGAAACGGCTGGTCTGCCACCAATGCGGCGAAAGCACCCCGATCCCCACCACTTGCCCTGCCTGCGAGGCCGAAGACCGGCTTGCCGCTGTCGGCCCCGGTGTCGAGCGGCTGGGCGAAGAGGCGCATGCGAGCTTCCCCGAGGCACGCATCGCAGTGCTGAGCTCTGACATGTATGGCAGCGCTCGCCAGCTGAAGGCCGAGATCGAGGCGATCGCCCAAGGCGGCGCCGACATCATCATCGGCACGCAGCTGGTGGCCAAGGGGCACAACTTTCCCCTGCTGACCCTTGTGGGCGTGATCGACGCGGATCTCGGCCTGCAAGGGTCAGACCTGCGCGCGGCCGAACGCACCTTTCAACTGATGCGCCAGGTGGCCGGCCGGGCCGGGCGCGCCGACAAACCCGGGACCGCGCTGTTGCAGACCTATCAGCCCGAACACCCGGTGATCCGCGCCATTCTTGCCGGCGATGAAGAGGCATTCTGGAAGGCCGAGGCGGATGAGCGCCGCGCCGCCGGTATGCCGCCTTATGGCCGTCTGGCAGGGGTAATCCTGTCGGGCAGCGATGTGCAGCAGGTCTTTGACCTCGGCAACCATCTGGCACGCAACGATGCCCCCTTGCGCCGCGTGGGCGCGCAGGTCTATGGCCCGGCACCCGCCCCCATCGCCCGCGTGCGCGGCCGCCACCGCGTGCGGCTACTGGTCAAGGCGCCCAAGGGTGTCGCCTTGCAACCGGCCCTCTCGGATTGGATCGCCAATCTGCGCCTCAAAGGGGATCTGCGCCTCGCCATCGATATCGACCCGCAAAGCTTCTTCTGAGGTTTGACGCCCCTTAACCCGCCGGGTACCAACATGAGACAGAGGGGGATCCAACTATGCAAACCAGCGACACCGTCAGCCTGGCGCAAGCGGGCGCCATCGCCTTGATCCGTATCGACAATCCGCCGGTCAACGCCGCAGGCTATTCGGTGCGGGCGGGGATTGTGGCCGCGCTGGATTGGTTGGCCGATCACCCCGAAGTCAAAGCTGCCGCCCTCTTCGCCGCGGGCCGGACTTTCATCGCCGGCGCCGACATCCGCGAGTTTGGCAAACCGCCGCAAGACCCCTGGCTGCCCGAGGTCTGCAACCGGATCGAGGCTTGCGAAACGCCCATCGTCTGCATCCTGCACGGCACCACCCTCGGCGGCGGGTTGGAGGTCGCGCTTTCGGCCCATGCCCGCATCGCCATGCCAGGCACTAAGGTCGGCCTGCCCGAGGTGCATCTGGGCATCCTGCCGGGCGCCGGCGGCACCCAACGCACCCCGCGCCTGACCGGCCAGGCCTTCGCGGTGGAGGCCATCGTGTCGGGCCGGCACATCCCCGCCGATGAGGCGCTCAGCGTCGGTCTGATCGACGCCCTCACCGACGCGCCCGACCCCGAATCCGCCGCCCGCCAAGCCGCGCAGGCCGTCGTCGACTGCACGCTTGCCACGCGGCGCACTGGCGAATTGCAGGTTTCCCCCGACCCCGACGCGCTCGCGGCCGCGCGCAGCCAAACCCGCGCCAAACACCCGCATCTCTTCTCACCACTGAAATGCATCGACGCGGTGGCGGCCTCGACCCTGCCATTGCCTGAAGGCCTTGCACGCGAACGCGTGCTCTTCACTGAATGCCTGAACTCGCCACAACGCGCCGGGCTGATCCACGCCTTTTTCGCCGAACGCGCCACCGCCAAGGTGCCCGAAGCCGCCGCCACCCCCCGCGCGTTCCAACATGTCGGTGTCATCGGCGCCGGTACCATGGGCAGCGGCATCGCCACCGCCTGCCTGCTCGCGGGCCTAAACGTGACGCTGACCGACCAGACCGACACCGCGTTGCAGGCCGCCCAATCGCGCATTTCTGACAACCTCGCCGGTGCCGTGAAACGCGGCAAGCTGAGCCCTGAGGCGCGCGACGCCGCCCTGCAGGCCTTCACCACAACAGACGACCTGACCACCCTCGCAGACTGTGATCTGATCATCGAAGCCGCCTTTGAAGACATGGACGTCAAAGCGCAAATCTTCCGCCAGCTCGACCAGATCGCCAAACCAGGTGCCGTGCTTGCCACCAACACCAGCTATCTCGACGTCAACGCCATCGCCCGCCAATCGGCGCGGCGCGGCGATGTGCTCGGCCTGCACTTCTTCTCCCCCGCCCATATCATGCGCCTGCTCGAGGTGGTTGTCGCCGACGCGACAACCCCGGAGGTCACGGCCACAGGCTTTGCGCTGGCCAAAAAGCTGCGCAAGATTGCCGTTCGCTCCGGCGTCTGCGATGGCTTCATCGGCAACCGCATCCTGATGACGACGCGCCGGGAGGCGGAATACATGATGCTCGACGGCGCCACCCCGCAGCAGATCGACGACGCGCTCGAGGCGGCAGGCTGGGCGCTGGGCCCGTTCCGCACCTCCGATCTGGCGGGCTTGGACATCGCCTGGGCCCAACGCCAGCGCCGCGCCGCAACCCGGCCCGCCGACGAACGCTATGTCGAGGTGCCCGACCGGCTCTGTGAGGCCGGGCATGTGGGCCGCAAGGCTGGCGCCGGCTACTACCTTGCCGATGGCGCCCCCAATCCCGCCGTCGCCACAGCGCTGGAGGCAGAGCGTCAGGCCAAAGGCATAACGCTCCGTGACTTCGACGCCAAAGACATCGTCACCCGTTACCTAACCGCGATGATCATGGAGGCCGCGTCCATCGTCGAAGAAGGCATCGCGCTCCGCCCCATCGACGTGGATGTCGTCCTGCTCTTTGGCTACGGCTTTCCCCGGCATCTCGGAGGGCCGTTGCATCAGGCCGATCAGATCGGTGCGCAAACACTTGTCGACCGCCTCACCACCTACGCGCAAGAAGACGCCCAATTCTGGCGTATCCCGCAAATCCTGTGCGACATGGCCCAAACCAACACATCCTTCGCCGACCGCAACGGTTGACCGGTTCCCAAACCCACCAACACCCGCAGCAAAGCGTTGCGGCGCCACAAGTCCCAAAAACCTGAGCGGGCCCGTAAGGGCCCGCTCCACTGGATCAATTGGATCAGCCCTGTTCGTGAAAGAACGCGTAGATCCTTTCAGCCAGAGCCGCACTGACCCCGTCCACCGCCTTCAGATCGGCCAGATTGGCCCGTGACACCGCCTTGGCCGACCCGAAATGCGCCAGCAAAGCCCGCTTGCGCGCCGCCCCCACGCCCGGCACTTCGTCCAAAGGTGTTGCGCCCACCGCCTTGGCCCGCTTGGCCCGGTGGGTGCCGATGGCAAAGCGATGCGCCTCGTCGCGTAGCCGCTGTACGAAATACAAAACCGGATCGTTGTGCCGCAGCGCCATCGGGCGCTGGCCAACCCGGTGAAATTCCTCTTTCCCGGCGTCCCGGTCGATCCCCTTGGCCACCCCGACCATCGGGATATCCTCGACCCCGTGTTCGCGCATGATCTGCGCCACCGCTGACACCTGCCCGGCCCCGCCATCGATCAGCAAAAGATCCGGCCACAGCCCCTTATCCCGATCCGGATCCTCTTTCAGCAACCGGGCAAAGCGGCGTTCCAGCACCTCTTTCATCATCCCAAAGTCATCGCCCGGGGTGATCTTGTCACCCTTGATGTTGTACTTGCGGTAGTGGTTTTTCAGAAACCCCTCGGGCCCCGCCACGATCATCGCGCCCACCGCATTGGTGCCCTGAATGTGGCTGTTGTCATAGACCTCAACCCGCTGCGGCGGGGCATCGAGATCCAACGCCTCCGCTAAGCCGCGCAAGAGCTTTGCCTGTGTCGCCGTCTCGGCCATCTTACGCGCCAGGCTTTCGCGGGCATTGCGCGCCGCACCTTCGATCAGTTCGGCCTTTTCGCCCCGCTGTGGCACCAAAATCTCAACCTTGCGGCCGAGCTTGTCCGACAGCGCCTTGCACATCAGGTCGGCGTTTTCGATCGGGTGCGACAGCAGGATCTGCCGGGGTGGTTCCTTCTGGTCGTAGAACTGGCCCAGGAACGCTTCCAGCACCTCGGCCTCGTCCACGTCTTCGCCGACCCGAGGATAGAAATCGCGGTTGCCCCAATTCTGGTTCGCGCGGATGAAAAACACCTGCACGCAGGCCTGGCCCTTTTCCAGGTGCAGCGCGATCACGTCCGCTTCGGTCACCCCGCGCGGGTTGATGCCTTGGGTCGATTGCACCTGCGTCAAGGCGCGGATGCGGTCGCGCAGGGCGGCGGCGCGTTCGAACTCCATCGCCTCGGACGCGTCTTGCATCTGCGACGCCAACTGCTCTTGGATCTGCGTTGACCGCCCCGACAAAAACCGTGCCGCATCGCGTACCGTGGCGGCGTAGTCGGTTTCGCTGATCTTGCCCACACAGGGCGCCGAACAGCGTTTGATCTGGTAAAGCAGGCAGGGCCGCGTCCGGCTTTCGAACATCGAATCCGAACAGTTGCGCAGCAAGAACACCTTTTGAAGCTGGTTGAGCGTTCGGTTCACCGCGCCGGCGCTGGCAAAGGGGCCAAAGTAACTGCCCTTTTCCTTCTTCGCCCCGCGGTGCTTTTTGATCTGCGGAAAAGGGTGATCGCCGGTGACAAGGATATTGGGAAAGCTTTTGTCGTCGCGCAGCAGCACATTGTATTTCGGCTTGAGCTGCTTGATCAGGTTCTGCTCCAGCAGCAGCGCCTCGGTCTCGGTCCGCGTGGTCAGGAACATCATCGAGGCGGTGTCGGCGATCATCCGGGCGATGCGC
>JASJCC010000195.1 GCA_030066175.1 Paracoccaceae bacterium
GGAAAGAGGTGGTCCAATGCCACATGACATCGTGAACGGCCATATCGGCCACAACCACGCGCATGACCATCTGCACAGCCACCTGCCGCCCGAAGATGCAGCGGCGGAATTGCAGGTTTTGGCGGCGCAGTTCATCGACGGCTTTGTCGCCGCCAAGGACAAGATGGCCTACCTGCGCCTTTCCGGTGTGCCGCTGGAACGGCCGGGGCAGGGCGGTGGGCCGATGATGAAGCTGGTAGACGTGCAACTGACCACCGAATGGCAAGTCGGCACCGCGTCACCCTCCTTCGGCTCGCGCGAACTCAGCTATCTGCCTTATCCCGGAGAGATGGTCACCGAACGCACCAACATGGGCTTTGTCTACGTCTCGCTCGACAGCAAAGAAGTGGTCGACCTGCGCAGCTTCCTCCATGCGCATCACGCCGATCATGACCCCATACCGTGAGATGAATGCTCTCTGTGATGTTCACAGCGAGCTTAGTCCTGGCTCACCTTGAGTTCTGGTCGTGTCTGTCCAACCCATTCACTGATTGGGTTCTTGGAAATCAGCGAAGCATGCCTTTTGCTCTGGAGTAGGCGCGAAACCACGAACAAAACCAAACCAGAACTCCGCGAAATCCAGAAACTTATCAGCCTAGAAATGGGATTATGTTCTGGTTTTGCCCAAGACCGATCAAGGCTTGCGAAACCAAGACGCCAAGAACGCAGATCGCCTGCCAGTTCCACTAAATGCAATTGTGATGACACCGCCTATCATTTCTTCCAGCCGCGTCACAGAACGCGCGATAGGAAGGCTTTGGTGCGGGCTTCGCGGGGGGCGGCGAAGAGAGTTTCGGGGGGGCCTTGTTCTAGGATGCGGCCGGCGTCGAGGAAACAGACCTTGTCTGCTAGCTCGCGGGCAAACCCCATCTCGTGGGTGGCAAGCACCATGGTCATGCCCTGCTGGCGCAGGTCGCGCAGCACGTCGAGCACCTCACCCACCAGTTCGGGGTCAAGCGCGCTGGTGATCTCGTCAAAGAGCATGATCTCCGGCTCCATCGCCAGGGCCCGGATGATCGCCACGCGCTGCTGTTGGCCACCCGACAGCTGATCGGGATAGTAGTCCATCCGGTCCTCGAGCCCGAAACGGGCAAAGAGCTGCGTCACCCGGGGGCGCAGGGTATCCCGGCTCAGCCCGCGAACGCGGCGCGGGGCCAGCATGACGTTCTCAGCCGCCGTCATGTGGGGAAAGAGGTTGAAGCTCTGGAACACGATGCCGATCTTTTGCCGCACCGGCTGAGGATCGAGGCCCGGTTCAGAAATATCCGTACCGTCGAGCCAGATTGTCCCATCGTCGATGGGCTCCAGCAGGTTCATACAGCGTAAGAGCGTGGACTTGCCCGACCCAGAGGCACCGATCAGGCAGACCATTTCCCCTTCGCCCACGTCAAGGTCGATGCCTTTGCAGACCTCAAGGTCACCGAACCGCTTGCGCACCCCGCGCAAACTCAGCTTCGCGGTCATGAGCGCGCCCGGTTCTGCTTGTTCATCAGGTAATCCGCATAGCGCGTGGCCGGCACGGTGAGCACCAGAAAGATCAGCGCAGCGCCAACGTAGGGTGTGAAATTCGCATAAAGCGACTTGTAGACCCCGGCCTGGCGAAAGACCTCCACTGGCCCGATGAAGGACAACAGCGCCACGTCCTTTTGTAAGGCGATGAAGAGGTTCATATTCGCCGGGACCACGTTGCGGATGGCCTGCGGCAGAACCACGAAACGCATGATGTCGCGGTCGCTCAGCCCTAGCGAAGCCGCAGCAGAGCGTTGCGATTGGTGGATCGAGTCGATGCCGGAGCGGATCACCTCGGCCACATAAGCCGAATAGACCAACACCAGCGCGAGGGTGCCCCAGATATAGGGGCTGTTCCAGGGGCGTGGCAGGCCCAGCCCGGGCACGCCAAAGCCGATGATGTAGATGACCAGCACCACCGGCAGACCGCGGAAGACATCCGTATAGGCAATCCCGAACAGCCGGACCGGAAAGAGCGCCGGCGCCCGCGCGTCGCGGCAGAGCGCGATGGCCAGGCCGGTAAGCGCGATCAGCGGCGCCGACCAGGCAAAGATCATCACGTTGAGCAGAAAGGCATCGAGCAGCCCGGGAAATGTCGCCGCAAAGACCCGGCCGTTGAAAAACGCGCGCTGCACCGCTTCCCACCCGGGCGCCAGCGGCACCAGAACGATGATCGCCAGCACCACGCTGACGGTAGAGATCAGCGCGATGCGGTTGGAGCGCCGCCGCACATCGGCTTCATAAGCCTCACGGCGTGTGGGCGTTTTGGCCAAAAGCTCCGCGGCGCGGTTCTGCGACGAGGTGTCGGCCATTTATTCGATGACCGGAACGCCTGTTGCCTCGGCCAGCCATTTCGCCTCGATAGCGGCCAACTCACCGCTTTCGGTCAGCTCGGCGATGGCCGCGTCGACGCATTCCTTGAGCGGATTGCCGTCCTCCATCAACAGGCCGAACTGGTCAGGACGCTCGGACCGTTCCGGCGGAAACTGGCCCAGCAGAGCGCCGCCCTCGACAACGACCGCAGAAAGGTAGAGCGCGGTAGGCAGGTCATAAAGCGCCGCATCGATCTGGCCCGCCATGATGGCGGCATTCACATCGGCATTATCGTTATAGAGCAGCGGATCGCTGTCAGGCTGGATCACGTCGTTCAGCACCGGGATCGCCGTGGTGGTGGCCACGGCCCCCCATTTCAGCCCCTTGAGGCTCTCCAGCGTCGCCTCGGCCCCGCCATCGACCACGCTCTGCGTCGTCAGCACCGCCATCGAAGAGGTGTAGTAGGGCAGGCTGAAATCGACCATTTCCTCACGCTCGGGCGTGATCGAGTATTGCTGCATGTTGAAGTCGAAATTCTTGGCCCCGGGCTGGATCGCCTCGTCAAAGCTGGTGCGCACCCAGGTGACGGCATCGGCGCCAAAGCCCATCTTGTCGGCGATTGCATAGGCCACGGCCGCCTCGAACCCTTCACCGCTTTCGGGCGCGTCGTTCATCACCCAAGGGTAATAGGCCGGGTTTCCGGTGGCGATGGTCAGCGTTCCCTCGGTCAGCGTCTTGTCCGCCGCGCAAGCCCCATGGCCCGCAGCAAGCGCCGAGGTTGCAGAAATGGTCAAGGCCAGAGCGGTGGTCGCAAGCAGTTTCATCCAAACGTCTCCCTCTTGTTCTGATTGCCTTGCAGCGTCTTACGCGCGAAGGGATTTGTCCAGTGTAGAGACCAGCGAAACAGAATATCGACTCCGTTTGCCGGTGGGGCTTCGCTGACCAAAAGTCGTGAAGGCAAAATGTGCTTGTGATGATGCAAGAGACAAAGCTTTGGCGGACGTTCGGGATCAGAAATCGGAACCAGCAATTGTTGGCGGCAGTCGGCGTGTTGGCTGACAGAAAGGTTTACAGGCATTTGGGATAGAAGTTGACAAGGCGACGCCAATCTATGCTTCAGCGGAACAAGACCTGAAAGCCGTTGCGGCCCTCGTCATAGCGAACCAGTTTGATAGGTGGCTTATGGCAATAGGCGATGGATCTCCTTGATTTGATCCATTCGATCAAATCAGTTCCAAATTGCGCGCGACTCCTTTTCTGGCGCGACCTCTCTGGGCCGGTTTTTGTCTTGGCTGCGATCCCAGAAGAACTACGCCACACTGGGCAGGCGTTTCGAAATTGCCCATCAGCCGGCTTGAATGCGGACGAGACAGGCGGTCACATTTGGATTGAGCTAGCCGCGTACGACCAAGTACTTGAACCAATGGCGTGCCATGACTGATCGACAACAGCCCGGGTGAAATTTTGACCCTCTCGGGACATGCCGGCGCAATATCACCGGACAATAATCCATCCATTTTTCCCGCGTGATAGCGTGTCGACGCCCCCCTTTTGCCGCCAACACTGGAGGTCATGCGGTGTACTATCAGTCAGGTCGCAAAAACTGCGTGAGAAGGGATCGCCACGGTCCTATCTTTTCCACGACCTGCGGCAAAACCAACGATCGCCTAAGCAAAGATGCCCGTTTTCTCCGCGACGGTCTCCACAATTTCACGACGTATTATGTGAGCCCAACTCACCGGAAGCACTTCGACGCCGCAGCCATTGCGAAAGTTGACGTTGATACCACTTGCGACGCGCTTGTCATCAACGCGAAGTCTTCCATTGGGCTTCTGAACTTTGAAAATTCGGAAGTGTACTGGGCGTATCGAACTCCCTGAAGAGCAGCACACAACGCACGCTCTTTTCGTTGGTTGGCAAGAATAGGTCAGACCGGTTCGACGCTCTTTCGCGGTCGGCGAATTCTCCCACCAACCGGTTATTGGTCGCTCCAGGGGATAGAGAACCGTTCGTCCAACGCCAAACACAGTTTGGACACTTTTGGCAGAATCGCCGGGCGATTCTGTGGCATCGACGTGGCATTGTTTAAGGGCATGATACAAAGGCGAAAAAACACCGTTACTGCAGTCGAACCACGAGACAATGCGCCTTAATTACCGCCAAATTTGCCTAAATTTGGCCACGAAGAAGCCCCACATTCTAAGCCTCAGAAAGCCAACCTTTTGGCGCCGAATACCCGGCGCTTTGCCGTGAGGAAGGGACTAGGATGTTTGTGGACAAGAACGCAGTTTCGCCGTGCGCAGCCAAGGCCAACAAGGGCCAGCAAGGCGGCGTGGCCGGGTGGCTTGGGCGGTTCTGGAAGGCACAAGACGGTGCCATGTCCTACGTGGCTGTCGCCGGCTCGCTTGTCATGATGGTCTTTGGCGGCATCGGCATCGACATGATCCAGGCCGAGCTGAAGCGCACCAAGCTGCAGAACACGCTCGACCGCGCCGTGCTGGCGGCGGCGGCGCTGGAAAACGAGCTTGAGCCGACCTCGGTGGTGGAAAGCTATTTCGACGCGATGCTGATCCCCGACGCGCTGCAATCGGTGACGATCGGCGCCAACACGGCGACCGACAAAGAGGTCACCGCCAGCGCCCGCACGGTGATGCCGTCGAACTTCCTCGACCTTCTGGGCGTGGCCTCGCTGCAGGCCGAAGGTGCCGCCACGGCGGCCAACGCGATGAACGAGGTCGAAATCTCGATGGTGCTCGACATTTCGGGCTCCATGCGGGGCGACAAGATCGAACAGCTGAAAGCCGCGGCCAAGAGCTTTGTCGATACGGTGCTGGTCGAGGGTGACGACACGGTGTCGATCTCGCTGGTGCCCTATCACGCGACGGTCAATCTGGGCGACACGTTCCACACCTATATGAACCTGCAGGACCTGCACGACTATTCCCATTGCGCGGTGTTCGACCCGAACGCATTTGTCTCGACCGCTGTCACGCCCGAGCAAGAGCTGGAACAGCTGGGCCAGTTCGATCCGGTCTCGACCAGCACGCGCCCGGGTCGGGCCAACCGCCAGTGGTGCCACCCGGGCAACCGTTCGGCGATCATGCCCTTCAGCACCGATGTGGCCGAGCTGCACGCGCATATCGACACCTTCACCGCCTGGGGCAACACAGCGATCGATCTGGGCATGAAATGGGGCACGGCCCTGCTGGATCCGGCGATCCGGCCGGCGATTGCCGCCATGGCGGATGACGGGCTGGTGGCGCCCTATGCGGCCAACCGCCCGGCGGCGTTCAACAATGCCGAGACGCTGAAATTCGTGGTGCTGATGACCGACGGCCAGAACACCACCCAATACGACCTGCCCGATGACATGAAAACCGGCGCCCGCGCCACCGGCATCTGGGTGCGCGACTACGGTACGGAGAACATGTATGACGACCGGTATTCCGTCGCCTTGACCCATCCGAACACCGGCAACACGGTCTATTACTGGACGCGCTATTCCAACGCGCCCGGACAGCGCTACCAGACAACCATCGACGGGATCGCCGACCCGCAGCACCCGGCCCGTGAGATGACCTGGAACGAGCTGTATGATCGCTTCGGCACCAAGGGTGCGGCAGAACTGCTCTATCGCCGGCCGATGTGGGATGGCTTTATCACCAATGCCGAGTACAACGCTCTGCGCACGCCCTATCAGGCCATCGTGAACGACACCCAGGCTGATGCGCGCCTGTCGACGATCTGCGGCACTGCCCGCGATCAGGGGATTGTTGTCTACGCAATCGGTGTCGAAGCCCCTCAACGCGGGTTGGATGCCATGCAGGACTGCGCCTCGTCCACATCCCATTATTTCGACGTCACCGGTGACGAGCTGGAAGGCACCTTCCGGGCCATCGCCCGCACCCTTACAACGCTGAGGTTGACCCAATGACACGCTTCTTCGCTAACCCGCTGGCCCGTTTTCTCCGGGACGACTCTGGGTCCATGGTGGTTCCCTTCGCGCTTTGGATGCCGGTCTTTCTGGTGATCATCCTGTCCTCGATCGAGCTGGGCACCGTCACCATCCGCCACACCGCGCTGGAGCGGGCCGTCGACGAAAACGTGCGTGAGCTGCGCCTGGGCATCGCCCCGACAGAAGCCGACGCGCTGAAAGCGTCGATCTGCCAAAGCGCTGCTGTCCTGCCCAATTGCGAGCAGAACCTGCAGATCGAGATGGTCGCGCTTGACCT
The DNA here is from genome assembly GCA_030066175.1 of Paracoccaceae bacterium. GTDB lineage: Bacteria > Pseudomonadota > Alphaproteobacteria > Rhodobacterales > Rhodobacteraceae > JASJCC01. Next base: position 6,594 of record JASJCC010000195.1, read on the forward strand.
GCGCAACTGGACCGCGCCCCCCGCGCAGGCCGATTGCATCGACACCACGCAAGAGATCAACCCGCAGCGCAGTTTTGAATACGGCGCGCAACAAGAGGTCATGCTGATCCGGGCCTGCTTCAAGTACCGCCCGGTCACCCCCGCCGGCACGTTAAGCTCGAGCCTGGCCAAGGATGCCGAAGGCTATACCGCGCTGATCGCCACCACTGCCTTTGTCAACGAACCCTCGTAAGGAGACGTCCGATGATGACATCTTTGCTGAAAAAACACCTGCGCCGCTTTGGCCGCGACACCGAGGGCTACGTCACCGTTGAGGCGATGATCGTGCTGCCGATCCTGCTCTGGCTCTTTGGTGTGGGCTGGGTCTATTTCGATGCGATGCGGCAGCAGAGCATCAATCAAAAGACCAACTACGCCATCGGCGACGTGCTCTCGCGTCAAACCGAAGCGATCACCGAGGACTATGTCGATGGCGTGCATAACCTGCTGAACACGCTCAACAAGTCTGACGAGACTGTGACCGGGATACGCGTGTCGGTGATCGAGTGGGACGAAGACAGCCGCTTGTGGGTGGTGAACTGGTCGCGCAGCCGCGGCGCCTCGGCCCCGCCACTGGCACAGGACGCCACGTTGACCGGCCAAGGCGATCTGCGCGGCGGCACTGCAGACCGGCTGCCCGCCGCAGCGGACCGCGACCAGCTGATCCTCGTGGAAACCTGGGACACCTACGATCCGGTGTTTGAGGTGGGCTTAAACACCTTCGACATCACCACCTACAGCTTCACCCGCCCCCGCTTCACACCCCAACTGGTCTTCGACGAAGGCGCGTGAAGCCAAACTGACCCGCGACCTGAAAAGCAGGCCTGCTGAGCCTTGTGCCGTTTTCGCCTGATCAACCAAACTGAACTCAGCGGGAAGGGCTTATGGCCCGAAGCGCGCCGAGCTTGCGCGAAACAGAAGAGCTGGTTGCTGTGCTTTGAGAGCGCTCAACTGCCTCGTGGAACAGCTACGCCATGCGGTCTTTTCGCAAAATCCGTCTCGATGCCTCACAAGACGATTTTTTCAGAACGACTCTCGGGGCAATCAGTGAGTTGGGAGGCTCGAATTGCTCAAGCCGCGGATCATACCCTGCGATAACTGCCCTGAAAACATGGCTTTTGCGTTCAGCCCAATCATAGCTATCGCCGATTAACACTTCTGCGAT
>JASJCC010000197.1 GCA_030066175.1 Paracoccaceae bacterium
AATCGATGATCTTGGACACGACGCCCGAGCCGACGGTGCGGCCGCCTTCGCGGATGGCGAAGCGGAGGCCGTCTTCCATGGCGATCGGGGCGATCAGCTCGACCAGGAACTTCAGGTTGTCACCCGGCATCACCATCTCGGTGCCTTCGGGCAGCTGAACCGTGCCGGTCACGTCCGTCGTGCGGAAGTAGAACTGCGGGCGGTAGTTCGCGAAGAACGGCGTGTGACGGCCCCCCTCTTCCTTGGTCAGGATGTAGACCTCGGCCTCGAACTTGGTGTGCGGCGTCACCGAGCCGGGCTTGCAGAGCACCTGGCCACGCTCGACACCGTCACGATCCACACCGCGCAGCAGCGCGCCGATATTGTCGCCGGCCTCACCACGATCCAGGAGCTTGCGGAACATTTCCACACCCGTGCAGGTCGTCTTCGAGGTGTCGCGGATGCCGACGATCTCGATCTCGTCACCCACGTTGATCACGCCACGCTCGACCCGGCCGGTCACAACCGTGCCGCGGCCCGAGATCGAGAACACGTCTTCGATCGGCATCAGGAAGGGCTGGTCGATCGCACGCTCGGGCTGCGGGATGTAGTCGTCCACAGCGGCCATCAGCTCTTTGATCTTCTCTTCGCCAATCTCCGGATCGCGGCCTTCCATCGCCGCCAGGGCCGAGCCCGCGACGATCGGAATGTCGTCCCCCGGGAAGTCGTACTCGGAGAGCAGCTCGCGCACTTCCATTTCGACCAGTTCCAGCAGTTCCTCGTCGTCCACCTGGTCGACCTTGTTGAGGAAGACAACCATGGCCGGGATGCCGACCTGACGACCCAGCAGGATGTGCTCACGCGTTTGCGGCATCGGGCCGTCGGCAGCGTTCACCACCAGGATCGCGCCGTCCATCTGAGCGGCACCGGTGATCATGTTCTTGACGTAGTCGGCATGGCCGGGACAGTCGACATGGGCATAGTGGCGCGCGTCCGTCTCGTATTCCACGTGCGCGGTCGAGATGGTGATCCCGCGGGCCTTCTCTTCGGGCGCGCCATCAATCTGGTCATACGCCTGGAAATCCCCGAAATACTTCGTGATCGCCGCCGTCAGCGTCGTCTTGCCATGGTCAACATGACCAATCGTGCCGATGTTGCAATGCGGCTTGCCGCGCTCAAACTTTTCCTTTGCCATCTTTGAAGGCGCCTCGTGATTTCGGGGGTCACACCCGACCCGGTTTCAGATTGCGCGCGATGTATTGGCTAAACCGGGGAAAATCAAGCGTCTCTTGCGGCAAATCGGTCGTCAGCCCGTGGTTTCTTCGGCAACCTCTGGCTCGGGCTCCGGTTCCGGGTTCGGCCCGCCAAACCAGCCCTCTTTCGCCTGCTGTTCGCGCAGCCAATTCTCGATCTCTTTGGCCGCATCGGCGGCAAGGATGTTGATCTGCTGAACCCGCGAATTTGCCAGCCGCGATTCAAACACCTTGATGACGCTGATCACCTCGGTTTCCTCGTTGAGCTTCTTACTGGTTGCGTCGTCCCAGACGGTCACACGCATGGCCACCGCCGAACGGCCCGGCACCACCGGGGGGGGCAGGGAATAGGCCTCGACGCTGATCCCGAGGTGATAGAATTTGTCACCGGTGAAGCGGCTGAACCGCGCCTCGACCGCCCTGTCGACGGCCTTGATCCACTCTTCTTCGGTGACATCGCGTGAGATCAGCAATTGTTCGAGGTTCGGGGCCACAACCTCGGAGAACCCAAGCTTGAAATCGCCAAGCGGTTCAGGCGTTTCCGCCAAATCCCTCGTGGCATCCGCACAGGCCCCAAGGCCCAGCATCAGCGCGCAGATCAGCATCGCGTTTCGCATCACGTCCCCCCGGTTTGACAGCCAAGCCATAGCGCAGCCACCGCAGCCGCGCAATCCACCTGACCCTTTGCCGATCCTTCTGAAAACCCTATCTTTGTAGCAACCCACAGGAGCCGCCGTGACCGAACACCGTCCGATCCCCCTGCCCGATCAACTGCCGGCCCGTGTGCCGCTGGTGACCCAACCGCTCGGCCTGTTGGACAGCCTGAAGGCCGCGCGCAACAACGTGCTGTCGATCATCCCCGATCTGGCCACGCGTCAGCCGATGGTATCGGGCAAGACCGGCAAGCGCTGGCACATGGTGACCGACCCGGCGGCGATCAAGCAGATGCTGCTGGAAAAGGTCGATGACTATCCGAAATCGCTGGTGACCAAGAACCTATTGCGCCCGGCGATTGGTGAATCGCTCTTTATCGCCGAAGGTGCGCATTGGCGCTGGAAGCGGCGCACCGCGGCGCCGGTGTTCTCGCAACGCAATGTGATGAACCTGGCGCCGATCATGTCGGATGCGGCGGCGCGCTCGGTCGAGCGCGTGCGCGCGGCGGGCCCGCGGGCGGTGAATTTCCTTGATGAGATGGTGACCGTCACCTTTGACGTGATCTCGGATGTGACCTTTTCCGGCGACGAAGGGTTTGACCGCAACGCGGTGCACGGCGCCATCGACGCCTATATCGACGAGGCGGGCAAGATCTCGCTCTTCGACATTCTGGGCTTTCCCGACTGGGTGCCGCGGCCCGGGCGGATCATGTCGGCGGGATCGGTCAAGCAGATGAAATCGGTGGCGGATACCGCGATCGAGGCGCGCGCCGCCCGCGATAAGGACGGCGTGCCAGACCTGCTGGATCTGCTGCTGGCCGGCGAAGACCCCAAGAGCGGCCGCAAGATGAACGTTGCCGAGCTGCGCGACAACCTGCTGACCTTCATCGTCGCGGGGCATGAGACCACGGCCCTAACGCTGGCCTGGTCGCTTTACCTGGTGGCCTACGACCAGGCCGTGCAGGATCGCGCGCGGGCCGAGGTGCAGGGTGTCGCAAAGGACGGCGTTGTAAAAGGCGAAGACGTGGCGCGCCTGCCCTTTATCCGGCACATCGTGGATGAGGCGCTGCGGCTTTACCCGCCGGCGGGCATGGTGTCACGCACCGCGATGGCCGATGACACGCTGGGCGGGCGCGAGATCCGCAAGGGCGACACGGTGATCATCCCGATCTACGCGCTGCACCGCCACAAGATGCTCTGGGACGATCCCGACGCCTTCAAGCCCGACCGCTGGGCCAACGCCAAGCCCGACCGCTATGCCTATCTGCCCTTTGGCGACGGCCCGCGCATCTGCATCGGCGCGTCCTTCGCCATTCAAGAGGCGGTGATTATCCTGGCCACGTTGCTGGCCAATTTCCGCTTCACCCCGGTGAAGGGCAAAGAGCCAGAACCGGTGATGATCCTAACGCTGCGCCCGAAAGGCGGCGTGTGGCTCGAGGCAGAGCCGATCACATAATGGCCGTCAGCGGTTCGCTCCCGGGATCCAAAGGACGTCCGCGCGGCCTTCATCGTTGGCGATGCGGGCGGCGACGAAGAACCAGTCGCTCAGGCGGTTGAGGTATTTCACCGCTTCGGGGTTCACTGCCTCCATCGTCGCCAGTTCAACACAGAGCCGCTCGGCCCGGCGCGACACCGTCCGGCAGTGGTGCAGATGCGCCGACAGAACCGATCCGCCGGGCAGGATAAAGCTGCGCAAAGGTTCCAGCCGGGCGTTCATCGCGTCGATTTCACCCTCGAGCCGGCTCACCTGCTCGGCCACCATACGCAGCGGCGGGTATTCGGCCTCGGCATCACGCTCCATATCCGGCACACAAAGGTCGGCGCCCAGATCAAACAAATCGTTCTGGATGCGGCTGAGTTGCTCATCCATCTCACCGTCCGCATGCAGCCGCGCCAACCCGAGGACCGAGTTCAGCTCATCCGACGTGCCATAGGCGGTGACCCGCATCGCATGCTTGGCCACCCGCGCGCCATTGCCCAGCGCGGTTTCCCCGGCATCCCCGGTCTTGGTGTAGATCTTGTTCAGAACAACCATTCTCAGCTTCCCCCGCGCAGCCAGACAAACAACATGATCAGCACCACCGCTGCAAATTGTGCGATGATTCGCCAGTGCATGGCCCGGTTGGCATACTTCTTGTTGAACTCGCCGCCCTTGGCAAAGCTGCCAATCCCAAAGAGCAGAACAAGCACAACGCCGATCATCACGACGGCGATCACGATAAAGAGCGGATCCTGTAGCATGTGGTCCTCACGTTTGCGTTCCGCGTCACATAGCGGGGCGCCGCGGAAAAGCGAACCGAATTATCAGCCTTTCGCCAACAACCAGTCGAGCGCCCGCGTCGGCAACAGCCGCCGCGCGACGCCCATCATGTAGGTCGGCGTGGTGATGTAATAGCGCGGCTTGGGGCGCGGGCTTTCCAGTGCGCGGATCAGCTTGGCCGTCACCGCGGAGGCGGGCAGCTCAAAGGGGTCTGGGCCGCGGTCCTCGTAGAGCCGTTTCAGTAGCGAGTTGCGATATTGCTCTGCGCGCGGCGACGCCTCCCAATTCACCCAACGCTCGAAATGCGGGATGCCATTCTTGCGGATCAGGGACGTGACCGGCCCGGTATTGAGCGTGATGATTTGGACAGGCGTATCCTGCATCTCGATCCGCAGCGTGTCGGTCAGCCCCTCCAAGGCAAACTTGGTCGCGTTGTAGGCCCCGCGCCAGGGCAGCGTGACAAAGCCCAGCACCGAGGAATGATTGACGATGCGCCCATGGCCCTGCGCCCGCATCACCGGGATCACTCGGCAGGTCAGGTCATGCCAGCCAAAGACATTCGCCTCAAAAATCTCACGCAACGCATCCGCGGGCAGATCCTCAACCGCGCCGGGGCAGGCAAAGGCGCCGTTGTTAAACAGCGCATCCAGCGTGCCGCCGGTGGCCTGTAGCACCTCGTCGAGGCCCGCGGCGATGCTTTCAGGGTCTTCGTAATCGATACGCGGGCTTTCGAACCCTTCACCCTGCAAACGCGCGCAATCGGCCTCTTTCCGGCAAGAGGCAAACACACGCCAACCCTGCTTGCGCAGGCCAAACACGGCATCATAGCCGATGCCGCTGGAGCTTCCGGTGACAAGAATGGTTTTCTGGCTCATCCCGCCTTGGGACCAAAAGACCGCGCCAGAGGCAAGTCAGTAGTTGAGGCTTTGCAGAAAGCTGCCCGACATCCAGCCGACGCGGTTCCCTTCCAGCGAGCGCAGCTTGACCCAGCCCAGCCCGTCATCGCTGAGCACTTCGACCTCATCCCCGCGGCGCAGTTGCGTCACGACCGAAAAGTCGGTGCCCGGCCCGTTGCGCACATTGACCCGGTTGCCCGTCACAGCGCGGTAATCGACCTCTGGCACGACAACGGCCACCGGTTCAGGTGTGACGTTGTTCATCAACTCGATCCCGGTCAGGGACGCGAGCTTAGCCTCTTCGGCCTCCACAATCGGCGCCGGCTCGGCCACCAGCGACACATCCACCGTCACAACAGGCGCCACCGTGGTCAGTGGCGTGGCGGTGGTATCGGCGCGGGCAACGATCGGAGCGGGCTCAGGCTTGGGTTCCACGGCGGCGGGCAAAGTCTCGGCATCGACCGAGGCCAGGATGGTGAGGGAATTCGAGCCCGGCTCAAACGACGATCCGCCCGACATTTCATAAAGCGCCCAGCCCAGAAACCCGAACGTCAATACAATCATGCGCGTCATACCAAACGCTCCCCCCGATACACCATGTGGTCTGAACGCGAGCAGACTTCGCGTTAAACCTGTGGATATCCGATTCCCGGCGCAATCCTAAGGGAATTTCGAAACTTTTTTCCCCGCCTCACGCTTGTCGGTGCGCAATCGCAACGGTATCACGACATCTATGGATGACATCGCCGACGACCCCAATATGAACCCCCGCGAAAGCGCCGAGCCGCTGCGCCGGGCCATTGGCGAACGCTATCTGACCTACGCCTTGTCGACGATCATGCACCGCGCGCTGCCCGATGCGCGCGACGGGTTAAAGCCCGTACATCGGCGGATTCTCTATGCCATGCGGCGGCTTAGGCTGTCGGCGTCGGGCGGCTTTTTGAAGTCCGCCAAGATCAGCGGCGACACGATGGGCGACTTTCACCCGCATGGTGACGCGGCGATTTACGATGCCATGGCGCGGCTGGCGCAGGACTTTACCATCCGCTACCCGCTGGTCGACGGGCAGGGCAATTTCGGCAATATCGACGGCGATAACCCGGCCGCCTCGCGCTATACCGAGGCGCGGATGACGATCATGGCCGAGGCGTTGTTGCAGGGCCTTGACGAGGACGCTGTCGACTATCGCGATAACTATGATGGGCGTTTGCAGGAACCGGTTGTGCTGCCGGCCTCCTACCCCAACCTGCTGGCCAATGGTGCCTCGGGCATCGCCGTCGGCATGGCCACCAACATCCCGCCGCACAACATTGGCGAGCTGATCAAAGGCTGTCTGCGCCTGATCGAAACGCCGGATACCCGCGACGATACTTTGCTGAACGACATCCCCGGCCCGGATTTTCCAACCGGCGGCGTGATCGTCGAAAGCAAGGACAACATCGCCCAGGCCTACCGCACCGGGCGCGGATCGATCCGCCTGCGTGCCAAGTGGGAGGTCGAGGATCTGGGCCGCGGGCAATGGCAGGTCGTGGTCACCGAAATCCCCTATCAAGTGCAGAAATCCAAGCTGGTCGAGCGCATCGCCGAGCTGATCCAGACCAAAAAGGTGCCGATCCTCGCCGACATCCGCGACGAGTCCGCTGAAGACATCCGCATGGTGCTGGAGCCGCGCTCCAAAAACGTCGATGCGGATGTGCTGATGGGGATGCTCTTTCGCAACTCCGACCTTGAGGTGCGGTTCAGCCTCAACATGAACGTGCTGATCGACGGGGTGACGCCCAAGGTCTGTTCGATGAAGGAGGTGCTGCGCGCCTTCCTCGATTTCCGCCGCGACGTGCTGATCCGGCGCAGCCAGCACCGGATGGAAAAGATCGACCACCGGCTTGAGGTGCTCGAGGGGTTGATTGTCGCTTATTTGAACCTCGACCGGGTGATCGACATCATCCGCTATGATGACGATCCCAAGGCCGCCCTGATGCGTGAGGATTGGGGGCAAACCTTCACCCGCGCCATGTCCGAGGCCGATTACGTGCCCCCCGCCCCTAGCGACGAAGGCGACGGGCTGACCGACATCCAAGCCGAGGCGATCCTCAACATGCGCCTGCGCAGCCTGCGCAAGCTTGAGGAGATGGAGCTGCTGGCCGAACGCGACGCGCTGATGGAGGAACGCGCCGGCCTTGAGGACCTGCTGGAAAGCGACGAGTTGCAGTGGGCCCGCATCGCCGAAGAGCTGCGTGAGGTCCGCAAAGCGTTTGGCAAGGACTACGAAGGCGGCGCCCGCCGCACCAGTTTTGCCGAGGCCGCCGAGGCTGAGGACGTCCCGCTTGAGGCGATGATCGAACGTGAACCGATCACCGTGGTCTGCAGCCAGATGGGCTGGATCCGCGCCATGACCGGCCATATCGACCTCACGCGTGAGCTGAAATTCAAAGACGGCGATGGCCCGCGGTTCATCTTTCACGCCGAAACCACCGACCGGCTGCTGGTCTTTGGCAGCAATGGCCGCTTCTACACCCTGTCCGCCGCCAACCTGCCCGGTGGGCGCGGCATGGGCGAACCGCTGCGCCTGATGGTCGACCTGCCCAACGAGGCCGAGATCGTCG
>JASJCC010000198.1 GCA_030066175.1 Paracoccaceae bacterium
CACCTGATCGACGGGTTCGGCACGCGCAGCCGGGCTTATGTGCAGGTCCAGAACGGCTGTGACCACCGCTGCACCTTTTGCATCATCCCTTATGGCCGGGGCAATTCCCGCTCGGTGCCCGCCGGGGTCGTGGTGGATCAGATCACGCGGCTGGTGGATCAGGGCTATAACGAGGTGGTGCTGACCGGGGTCGATCTGACCTCGTGGGGCGCGGACCTGCCGGGCGCGCCGCGTCTGGGGGATCTGGTGATGCGCATCCTGCGGCTGGTGCCCGATCTGCCGCGCCTGCGGATCAGTTCGATCGACAGCATCGAGGTGGACGAAAACCTGATGCTCGCCATCGCAACCGAACCCCGGCTTATGCCGCATCTGCACCTGTCGCTACAGCACGGCGATGACCTGATCCTCAAGCGCATGAAGCGGCGCCACCTGCGCGACGATGCCATTCGCTTTGCCGAAGAGGCGCGGCGTGTGCGGCCCGAGATGACCTTTGGCGCCGACATAATCGCTGGTTTTCCGACCGAGACCGAGGCGCATTTCGAAAACGCGCTGCGGTTGGTTGAGGAGTGTGATCTGACCTGGTTGCATGTCTTCCCCTATTCGGCGCGTCCGGGGACACCCGCGGCACGGATCCCGAACCAGGTCGACGGCCGGGTGATCAAAGAGCGCGCAGCGCGGCTGCGGGCGAAAGGTGACGCGCAGGTGGCGCGGCATCTCGCGGCGCAAACCGGGCGGCAGCACAACGTGCTGATCGAAGCGCCCGATATGGGCCGGACCGAGCAATTCACCGAGGTCCGCTTTGCCACGCCGCAGCGTGAGGGGCAAATCGTCAAGACACGGATCACCGGTGTGGCGGACGGGCGTTTGACCGCGGCCTGACCGCGCCTTAGCGTGCGTGTTTCAGATACAATGTTCCGCGTGACCGGCCTGTGCGCAGGCGGGCACAACGCGTTAGTGCAACAACAAGGCCCGCCATGCATCCCAATCCGATCTTTCGCAAAACGGCGACCGACCTGTCACTCAATTTCGCCCGTGACCGGGGGTTTGGCGTGCTGGCCATTTCGACTGAGGGCGCGCCGCATCTCAGCCACGTGCCGTTTCTGCTCTCAGAGACTGGCGACCACGCCGACCTACATCTCGTACGCTCCAATCCCATCGCCCGCACGGTCCGCGATAGAGCTGCCGCGCGGCTCGATGTGTTGGGGCCGGACGGTTACATCTCACCCGACTGGTACGGGATCGACGATCAGGTGCCGACCTGGAATTACGTTGCCGTCAGTCTGACCGGCACGTTGCGGGCGCTGCCGCTGGAGGCGTTGGAGCCGATGCTCGAGCGCCAATCCGCCGCCTACGAATCCCGCTTGGCCAAGACGCCCTGGACGATGGACAAGATGACCGCCGACACCAAGGCGCGGTTCCTTCGGATGATCCTGCCTTTCCGGCTGGAGATCGCGGACGTGCAGAGCACCTGGAAGCTTGGCCAGAACAAACCCGACGCCGCCCGGCATGGCGCCGCCTCTGCTGTGCCCACAGGGTTGGGATCGGGGCTTGAGGCGCTGGCGGCACTGATGGACACGCCACTCGACGCCGACTGATCGCCCCCGCAAGGGGGACGATCTGACCGGGCGACCTGAGAGTCTACGCCGCCTGCCGCGTCAACGCCTGCCGTGCGGCCACGATCCCCAGCGCCGCCTCTGCCGCCTCGCGGCCCTTCTGGACAAAATGCGCCTCGTAGATCGCCATGTGATGCGGCGTCTCCTGGAAGTGGTGCGGGGTCAGCGACACCGACAGCACCGGCACCCCACTGTCCAGCCCGGCCCGCATCAGCCCATCCACCACCGCCTGGGCGACAAAGTCATGGCGGTAGATCCCGCCATCGACGACCAAAGCCGCGCAGGCCACTGCCGCATAGCGCCCCGAGGCCGCCATATCGCGCGCCATCAGCGGCAATTCAAACGCGCCGGGCACATCCACAACGTCGACCTGCGCAGGCGGGATCAGCTCACAAAAGCCGTCCAGCGCCTTGTCGACGATGTCCTTGTGCCACTGCGCCTTGATGAATGCATATCGGGTCTGTGTCATGATCCTCTCCTTTGTCGACACGTCCACACGCGTTCATCGGGCACGATCACGACGGCGCTGCCGCCCCCTTGCAGGGACCGCACCGCCAAATCGCTCTCTTCCATCCGGACTGTCACCGTCGGCTCCGGCCTCTCACCGGATCTGCTGACACCCGGGCCTTGTCGGCCCGGGCCGCTCGCGGGCTTATGGGATTGCACCCACATACCGCCGGTGGGGAATTCCGCCCCGCCCTGAGAACGCCGCCACTCTGTCAGCCGCATCGCCGAGGCGCAAGGGACCATAAGAATTTGCAACCACGGCGCAATTCGTCCATGACAGCTTTATGACGATCCAGATGCGCGCCCTTGGTGTCCACTTGCTCACAGCCTCTGGCGCGGTGTTTGCCATGCTGGCGCTGCTGGCAGCGGCGCAGGAAAAATGGTCGATCATGTTCCTGTGGCTGGTGGTGGCCTTTGCCGTGGACGGCATCGATGGCCCGCTCGCGCGCAAGTACCATGTCAAGCACAACGCTCCGCGCTTTGATGGCGAGCTTCTGGACCTGATCATCGACTATTTGACTTACGTCTTCATCCCGGCCTTTGCGCTGTTTCAGTCCGGCCTGCTGCCCGGGTGGACCGGCTGGGTGGCGATCATCGTGATCACATTTGCCAGCGCGATGTATTTTGCCGACACGCGGATGAAGACCGCGGACAAGTCGTTCCACGGTTTTCCCGGTTGCTGGAACATGGTGGTGCTGGTGCTCTTTGCCGTTGAGCCGAATTTCTGGATCACGCTGGCCGTTGTGGCCGTGCTGGCGGTGGCGATGTTCCTGCCGCTGAAGTTCATCCATCCGGTACGCACAAAACGCTGGCGGGCGGTGTCGCTGCCCGTGGCCCTGGCCTGGACCTTTTTCGCCGGCTGGGCGGCCTGGGTCGATTTCTACCCGCAAAGCTGGGCGCATTGGGGGCTGATCGCCGCGTCGGTGTACCTGATTTTGGCGGGTGTCGTGCAGCAGGTGCTGCCCGAGCGCTGACGCTTGCGGCGGTTGCAAAGCGCCCGAAGACGCGTCACTGACGGGCCATGCCCACCCTGACGCCCAACCCGCCACTGGCGGCGGCCCTGACATTGCTGGCCTCGGCCTTTGTGGCGGGCACGACGCTCTTGGCCAAGGCTTTGGGCACGGAGGTTTTGGGCCCGCCCTTGCATCCGTTTCAGATCAGCCAGGGCCGGTTCCTCTTTGCGCTGATGGCGTTCAGCCTGGCAGCCTTGGTCCTGCGCCCGACGCTACGGGCCGTGGCCTGGCACATGCACAGCCTGCGGGTGCTCTTTGGTTGGGGTGGCGTCACGCTGATGTTTGCTGCAGCCGCCTTCATCCCGCTCAGCGACGCCACGGCGATCAGCTTTCTCAACCCGATTGTCGCCATGCTGCTGGCGATCCCGTTGCTGGGCGAACGCGTTGGCCCGATCCGCCTGATCGCCGCCGCCATCGGCTTTACCGGCGCCATGATCCTCTTGCGCCCGACGCCCGAGGCGTTCCAGCCCGCGGCCCTTCTGGCGCTGGGCGCGGCCTTTGCGTTGGGTTGCGAAGTGATCGTGATCAAGCGTCTGACCGGCCGTGAAGGGGCAATGCAGATCCTGCTCGTGAACAACATCATCGGCGTGGTGATCGCCAGCCTTGCCGCGGTCTGGGTCTGGATCACCCCCACGCCGGCGCAATGGCTGGCGCTTGCCGGGATTGGCCTGCTGATGGCCTCGGCCCAGGCCTGTTTCATCAACGCAATCTCGCGCGCCGATGCCAGCTTTGTCTCGCCCTTCTGGTACGCCACGCTGATCTTTGCCGGGCTCTACGACTTCCTGGTTTTCGCCGTGCTGCCCGATGTGGTGTCGATCCTCGGCACGCTGATCATCGTCACCGGCGCCGGCCTTCTGGCCTGGCGCGAGGCGCGGCTCAGGCCTTCAGCCGATAGCCCGTCCGGAACATCGCCCAAGCCACCAGAATGACCACCAATGTCGCCGATGAGGCGACGGCAAAGCCCAGAACCGGGCTGGAATCCGACACGCCGATCACCCCCCAGCGCACCCCGTCAATCAGGTAGAAGACCGGGTTCAGATGGGTGATCTGGTACAGCCCGGGCGGCAGCGCCTCTACCGAGTAAAACGTGCCCGAAAGGAACGCGAGCGGCGTGATGATGAAGTTAGTGATCGCCGCCATCTGGTCAAACTTGTTGGCAAATATCCCCGCGATCATCCCCAAAGCCGACAGGAAAGCCGCGCCCAGCACAACAAAAGCCAAGGCCCCGAGCGGATGCGCCGGCACGATCCCCAACGTCACCCACAGCCCGATGCTGATCGCCAAGGCCACCGCCACCCCACGCGCAATCCCGCCCGCCAGATAACCGATCACCAGCTCACCCCCCGACAAGGGCGGCATCAGCGTGTCGACGATATTGCCCTGCACCTTCGAAATCATGATCGAGCTCGAGGTGTTGGCAAAGGCGTTCTGGATCACCGTCATCATCAGGATGCCGGGGGCGATGAAGGTGGTGAAATCGACCCCCATCACGTCGCCCCGTCGCGGCCCGATCGCGATGGTGAAGATCACCAGAAACAGCCCCGCCGTCACCAGTGGCGCCAGCAAAGTCTGGGTCCAGACATTGGCGAACCGCAGCACCTCGCGCTGCGCTAGTGTGTAGAGGCCGAGCCAGTTTACTCGGCCGAAGCGGCGGTTGCCGGGGGCGTAGGTTTGGGTGTCGGACATGGCGCGCTCCTTAACGTTTGCGGCGGCTTGTAACTCGGGGCGTAGTGACTAGAATAGAGGGCAACACGAAGTTTTCAGGCGGCCTGCGCGAGGGAGGCCGCTTTTTCAATAAGGAAGACCCATGTCCTGGACCGATGAACGTGTCGAGCTGCTGAAAAAGATGTGGGGCGAGGGCCAGTCGGCCAGCCAGATCGCCAAGGAATTGGGCGGGGTGACGCGCAATGCGGTGATCGGCAAGGTGCATCGCCTGGGGCTGTCGAACCGCGCGGGGGCTGCGCCTGCGGGCGGTGAGACGAAGGCCAAGGCGAAGGCAGAGCCCAAGGCCAAGCCGCAGAAAACAAAGGTAAAAACCGAAGCCGCGCCGGCAGCCCCGGCGCCCGAGCCTGCTGCGGCGGAGGCGCCCAAGCCGTTGCCGCCGCGCAAGCAGATCATCCCGGCCGGACAGCCGCTTCCACCGCAGCCGTCGGCCAATGAGATCAGCCCCGAGGCGCTGGCCAAGGTCAGCGAGGTTGAGAAAAAAGCCAAGAAACTCAGCCTGATGGAGCTGACGGAGCGGACGTGCAAATGGCCCGTGGGCGACCCCGCGACCGACGATTTCTGGTTCTGCGGCCTGCCGGTGCAACAGGGCAAACCCTATTGCGAGGCGCATGTGGGCGTGGCGTTCCAGCCGATGAGCAGCCGCCGCGACCGCCGGAGGTAAACCCGCCGCCCGGTTGGGTTAACGGGGCCATGTGGTGCCCCGTCCAAAAGCTCCCCCCTATAAATACGTCCTGTTTTTCCCGATTTCGGTACGCATTGATGCCCCCATAAAGCACCGGTTTTCGCCCGTTAACCATCAATCCGTCCGATTCGCCCCGATTTCGGGACGGATTGCTGCTTCGCTGGGTGCTGAACCGCATGACCTTGCGTCAGAAGTGGTTAACGCCGCTGGGAAGTTGGGAGCAGTGGGCAGCAACGGCCCAGAGCTGCTGTTCAGGTTTTCAGCTCAACGCATTAATTATTGGGCTATGCCCAGCTTTGGGAGACTCTACTCAATTCAATGCAGCTTCCACATCACGATCATTGATATTCGCCGGTATTTTCGCCAAACTACAGATCCTTACGAATGGCCTAAAAAGACACTGCATCATGTCAAAGTATTATGAACTCATCACCGGTCGGACTCAAATTAAAACCAAAAGTGGTCAAAACGCGATAGTCTCAGCGAAGTTTAGAAAGAGCAGCGCGCTCATCATCTCCCGCTGTTCATTTCTGCAAGCCCAGATTCAAAAAGTGATATTTTCCACGCATGGGCCACAATTCGCCGAGGCCAGCAAATATTTGAAAGACAATAAGCACCCAAGAGCAAGAATGGAATTTCTGTGTTCAACACCATATGGCCTAGATGATGCGATTTTGTCGGAAGTGTTCTCACACTCACAAACTATTTTTCGAGAAATATATGAATTGAGATGTGTTTTGGCACACGAAGTCTGGATGTCCTGCGATGATTATAGCTTCAAAGTTTTATTCTCGCAGATTGATGAAGAGGCGAGACTTTCAAAGGTTGGTGGTAGGTTGAAGCATGATGAGACCAGCACATCTCGTGAGGTGTTTGATGCAATAGTTCGCTACATAAGCAAGATTAAGCTAGTTGGTTGCGAAGATCTCGAAAGCGCCATTCGAGACATCAGCCTTTGCGAGTGGATGTTGATGGTCATCAACCAAATCCTTGAAGAGGAGGACCCGCAAAAAAGGGACGATCTAAGAATGGCTTTTCACACTTTCGGCGGGACGTCACATCTATTTACACAATCTCGGAGTGCTATGCCCGAGGTCGAGGTTCATTCGTCTAAGAAGCATAGTATCAACCGTTGACGATAGGTTGCCTCCGGTCGGATTACATCTTGTCCGGCGTGGAGCATTTTTTCAGTCGAAGAACAAATATGGGTGTTAGACTTAAATGCTAACACCTAATGAAGGATTCCTTCAATCAGAGCTGGGCAGACTCCATACTTGCAGTCTATCCCTTCGGCGGCGTCGATAGTGATGCTGGGGCCGGACCAGGGGCCTTTGATGCGGACGGGCACGGCGAGGCCCCTTGCACCTGACTTATCCGGCAGATGGGACCTTAGCCCATTTGGAAGAGCGCGCCGCCGTGGGACGTGTCGTTGCCGACATGAGTAAAGCTGATGGACGAAGCTTCGCCAGCGGTACCGGATTTCTCGCCAGTGGGATTGTCCCCTGTTCTGCTGTTGTTGGACTCGATCTTGAAATCAAACGGCGGCGCACCGTTGCTGAAGCTCATGGACATGTTGACGCCGACCGCCGGGTCCACTCCTGAAATCGTGTAGTTCAGTTCAATCTGCCCATGATAGCTGCCGGAGACATAGTAGACAGCCTTGGGGCCGACATTCGTATTGCCGGTCTGATAGACCTCGACAGTTTTGCCCGCGGCGATGGTCGCAGGCCAGTTCCCATCGCCCAATCCCGAGCAGGCCGAGGCATTGACCGACATGTCGCAATCAAGCCTAGATGAAAACTGTCGCAATTAGGGTAGCAGTCATCAGTACGAGCACGCAAATTTGATAGTTTTGTAGAAGGAAGTTGACGATTTTGGTGCGAAGTCCACGCATTTGGTTTCCCCTTTGCTTTTGCCTTTCTGGCGAATCTACGAGCGAGCAAGGGTATTTTTGTGTTCAGTGCGGTCAGAAATGTGGCAAGGAACGGACAATTTTGGGTTTTTTGCCTAATTTATCCTTAAGACGAAACAATCTACTGAAACCAAACGAATAGTCTCAGATGGCTAGCTTCGCCTATCAAGACCATTGGTAATAAGCTCA
>JASJCC010000199.1 GCA_030066175.1 Paracoccaceae bacterium
TGGGTGACATCGATCAGACCGTCGCCCCCTTCCACCAGACAGCGCCCCCGGACCACGGGGTTCAGCCCGTTGACGGCCCGGAGCAGGGTGGACTTCCCCGATCCCGACAGCCCCATCAGAACCAGGATTTCACCCGGCGCCACATCGAGGCTGCAATCGTGCACCCCAAGGATCTGTCCGGTCGCGGCCTGGATCTCGGCGCGGTCCCGCCCCTCGTCCATCAAGGGCAGGGCTGTCTCCGGCGCGTCGCCGAACACGATCGAGACGTTTTCGAAGCGGACCGCGCTCACCGCCTCCGCTCCACCCGCAGCATCCGGTCGAGCATGATCGCCACCACGACGATCACCAGGCCGCTTTCAAAGCCAAGCGCGGTGTTCACCTGATTGAGCGCACGCACCACCGGCACGCCCAGACCATCGGCGCCCACAAGAGCGGCGATCACCACCATCGACAAGGACAACATGATCGTCTGGTTCAGGCCCGCCATGATCTGCGGGAACGCATAGGGAAGCTCGACCTTCCACAACACCTGACGCGGCGTCGCCCCGAAAGCCTCTGCGGCTTCAAGAAGCTCCTTGGGTGTGGCCGAAACGCCCAGATAGGTCAGCCGGATCGGAGCAGGGACCACGAAGATTACCGTCGCAAGAAGCCCCGGCACCATGCCGATGCCGAAAAACACGATGGCCGGGATCAGGTAGACAAAGGTTGGCAGGGTCTGCATCAGGTCAAGCACCGGCCGCATCGCCTTGTAAAGCCCGGGCCTGTGCGCCGCCGCGATCCCGATGGGCACACCGACCCCCATGCACACCACGCAGGCTGACAGCACCAGCGTCAGACTCTCGGTCGTCTCCTCCCAGTAACCCTGGTTGAGGATGAACAGAAACCCAATCGCCACAAAGGCCGGCACCTTCCACGACCGGTGCAGCGCCCAGACCGCGGCGGCAATGATCGCCACAACAATCAGCGGATGCGGCGTCTGCAGGATCCACAGGATCGCATCGATCAACGCCTCCATCGCGACGGCTAGCCCGTCAAAAAACCAGGCCGCATTGCGCTGCAGCCAGTCAAACCCCGCCTCAGCGGCATCCCCCACGGGGATCTTGTTGTCGGTCAGCCAGTCCATTGCTGACCTTCCTGCCACTGGTGGCCATTGACCATGTTGCAGCCCTCCGAGTCTCACCCATGACCATGACGGCAAGGGTGAGACTTGTGAAGGCCGATTGCAGCGAGCCCTGCTTGTTACTGCTGTCCCAGCCACCAGAAATAGGGCGGCGCTAGCCTCAGATTCGAAGGCGCAAGCCGCAACAGCGCCGGAAACTGGATGACAGCTTACGACACCAAATCAGCTTTAATTGACCGTCCGCAACAGGCGGCTACAGGCAATTATTGGCAGGTGTTGCGTTATTTCGTGCCGCCATATCTGACGTCGATTTTCTTCAGCCAAACCTGCTGGCCGCACGCGGTTCCCAGCCAGATGTCTCTAGCGGGCGACCCACTGGCCTCCCATCCCACTACGTCGTCATGGCCGATGGCGGGTGCACCAACAGGAGCTGGACCAAGGGCATAATACTGTGTCCATGGTCTCCCTGTTGGGTCATGTTCAGTTGAAACTGTCATGAGCACGACTTGGATAGCTTCTAGTTGCCACGGATCATCGTATCCGGACTTCCTTGGGCCGACTTTACGAATGTAGACGTATTCGACGTCTTCAATGTCGATTGCGCGGCGTTCCGGGTCATTGATTCCTGACGTCTCACCAAAGGTTGGGTCGTACACAGACTTGTCTGGCCGCACGGCATCCGTAGGCATAGCGTTTGGATCGCGTGGGTCGGCTGGCTCCGGGCCGAGATAGTGTATGCGAAGCTCGTTACGGTTATAGTCGTCTCCTGGCATGGGCGTGCTCAGGTTGAACTCGCCTCCGCTGCCTCGTCCCACAACACCAACATAGAGATGATCATCCGTACCTGCTTTGAGTGCATTGCCGGTTTTCAACGTAACTATGATGTTTTTGATGTTTGGCATTTTTCCCCTCCCTGTCCTTCGCAGGTTGAGTCGCCTGCGGACCAATACGCTAATACATTCAGAGTTGAATATGTTTGACTTGAATCAATCCAAAGGGCGAGGCTAATGGTCGGAAAGGTCTTCTTCCCGGGCTTTGATCATCCGAAGCTTTCGCAGAACACGGCACTGCGTTTGAAATTCTCTGATGCAGGAAATCGGTCCACCCGCCTTTGTGTGCTGGCAAAAGGGGCGGGAAGAAAAAGGCGACAAGGGGGCTTTGGGTGTGCCCCTCATCGGGCCTGCAGACCAAAAACGTCATTAGATCGAAGAACCCAAAGCCCGGACGTAGCTTTGATCGCCACCACTCGCACTGGCGGCGTCCAACCGTTCCCTTCCATCGTCCAGGTTGTGGCCAATACTCTCGATTTCTCAGCAGCGCGTGAATGCACGGGTTTTGGCTTGGCCTATTGGTCTGACCAAGATC
Organism: Paracoccaceae bacterium; assembly: GCA_030066175.1. GTDB lineage: Bacteria > Pseudomonadota > Alphaproteobacteria > Rhodobacterales > Rhodobacteraceae > JASJCC01. Next base: position 2,486 of record JASJCC010000199.1, read on the forward strand.
GGGCCGACCTAGTCGCCTACGCTGGTAAGGACAATGAGTTTGGATCCGGCGCTTTCGGCGTCGTCGCCCACGGGGATCTTGTTCTCGGTCAGCCAGTCCAGCAGGGTCACGTCCTCCGCGCTTGCCCGATCATGAGCTCTGTGGGAACCTTCACCCGGATTATGGGTGGAGGCAAGCATGGCGGCGTTGAAATTCTACACCAACCCGATGTCACGCGGGCGGATCGCGCGCTGGATGCTGGAGGAAGTGGGTGTGCCCTACGAGACGGAGTTGCTCGACTACGGCACCACGATGAAGGCGCCGGAGTACCTGGCGATCAACCCGATGGGCAAGGTACCGTGTGTGGTGCATGGTGACACGGTCATCACCGAATGCGCCGCGATTTGCTGCTATCTCGCCGATGCCTTCCCCGAAGCCGGGCTGGCCCCACCAGTGGATGCGCCCGAGCGGGGGGCCTATTACCGCTGGATGTTCTTCGCCGCCGGTCCTCTGGAGACGGTGGTGGTGACACGGTCCTTCGGGTTCGAAGTACCCGACACCCCCGAAGCCCACGGCCGCGCCGGATGGGGCAGTTTCGAAGACACGGTGGACGCCTTGGAAGGCCTCTTCGCCGACGGTCGGAGCTACGTGCTGGGAGACACTTTCTCCGCCGCAGACGTCTACCTTGGCAGCCAAATCGCCTGGGGCCTGCAATTCGGCACCATCCCCGACCGCCCCGGCTTCACCAACTACACCTCCCACCTAACCCCCCGCCCCGCAGCAGTTCGCGCGCGGGAACGGGATGATGCGGCGATGAAGGGGTGAATGAGGTCGGCTCTGTAGTTCGCTAATTGTAGAGGCAAGAAAGTCAGGCTTCAGGCAATTTGTGCATTTTCGCAAGGTATAGTGATTGATACTAAACGATCATGCACGAGCGAATACTCTCATGCAGCACGTCGGGACCACTGCACGAGCTTGGAGCGTTAGCAAAACAATACACTTTTCAATAGCGTCATTCACTGTTTGAGTTCGTTAAGCGAGCTCTCAATTTCTAGGGCTGTATATGCACCGTACCCCGGCTTGGAGGTACCCGCCACGGTTTATCTCCAAAGTCCAATTTCCGCCGGTAGTACTGATCAAAGCAGTATCCAGACCTGAGCCAAAACTTCCTCGAACTCTTATCAAAAAACAAACGCTGTTCTTCTCTGTAAGTAGTGTGCCATTCACAGCGAAAGTAGCTCTCTTGTTTGCGTTTTCCGCCGTCAACACGCCTTCCGACGTGTACCGAATTGGGCCCTTTAGGTTTGTTAAAGACAAATTAATCGTCTCTGCCATGGCGGTTATTGGCGCGAACGTGATCAGGAAAAAGACAAGCATTTTGGATGTTTTCATTTGTACAACTCTCCCAGCTCATGAAAATACGCGTATTTATACAAGACTAGTCTTCCAGAACATTGCTGGTTTGTATACAAAAAACGGAGGTTTTGCTGATTTGTAAAATACTTCTGCTCTCAAATACGAAAGTTCTACAACGACCTAACGTGTCGGTCGCTGCACTAACTTAGCCACAGGTGCAGGCCTCGATCCTACCGCGAGAGTTCTCACGTGCTGGACAATCGCCCCTCGCCAAAACTCGTCTGCCAAACACGATCGTTTTTGCAATTATTAGCCACGGCGCGTGTTGTCAAATAATGGAATGGGGCAAACCAGCCGGCAAAACCTTTCAGGTTTTGGCAGGTTTTGCCGGTGGCAGGTGCGCCTCTAGGGCGCACCTTGTGTGGGGTTATTGCAGTGCGCTCATGACGGCGGCTTTGGCGTCTCCGCCGTCTTTGGTGGTGACACCCATGAGCCAGCCGTCGAGGACGCCGGTGTTGGCGGTGAGCCAGGCTTTGGCGGCGTCGGCGGGGTCTTCGCCGTCGTCGAGGATCGCGCCCATGATTTCGTTTTCCATGGCGAGGGTGAATTCGAGATTGCTCAGCAGCACGCCGACATTGGGGCAGTCAGCCAAATAGCCCGCGCGGGTGTTGGTGTAGACGGTCGCGCCGCCGAGGTCGGGTCCGAAATAGTCATCACCGCCGGTGAGGTAGGTGAGGTCGAAATTGGCGTTCATCGGGTGCGGCTCCCACGCCAAAAACACGATGGGCTCATCGCGCGACACGGCGCGGCCGACCTGGGCCAGCATGCCTTGTTCTGAGCTTTCCTTGACTTCGAAGCCCTCCAGTCCAAAGGCGTTGGCGTCGATCATGTCGATGATCAGGCGGTTGCCGTCATTGCCGGGCTCGATGCCGTAGATCGTCTGGTCAAGCGCGTCGCCTTGTCCCGCGATATCGGCGAAGTCGGCGATCCCGAGGGCCGCGCCGGCGGCGTTGGTGGCGAGGGTGTATTTCGCGCCCTGCAGGTTGGCGCGGACGGTGTCGACGGTGCCGGCGTCGCGATAGGGGGCGATGTCAGCCTCCATCGTGGGCATCCAGTTGCCGAGGAAGATGTCGATATCGCCCGCGGCCATCGAGGTGTAGGTCACCGGCACCGACAGGACCTTGATGTCGGTCTCATAGCCCAAAGCCTCGAGCACCAGCGTGGTGGCGGCGGTGGTGGCGGTGATGTCGGTCCAGCCGACATCGGAAAAGGTGACGCTGTCGCAATTGGCATGGGCGGTCCCGGCGGCAAGGCCAAGCGCCAGGGTGCAGGTCATCAGACGGGTCATTGTCGTGGTCTCCCAATTGGTTTTTGTTGTCTGGGGGATAGTGAACGCCCATTACACGTGCATTGCAACCGTGTCGCGTTTGGCAGTTGTCGGAGCGAGGGGCCAGCCCCTCGCGCTCCCCGGAGTTTTTGGGCAAGATGAAGGGTAGGGGTGTTCTGCAGGAAGGGGCGGCGCATGGCAGAGCTTGAGACGCGGATCGCACAGGGGCGCGGGGATGCGCCGGCGGATCTGGTGCTGCGGGGCGGGCGGGTGTTTGACCTGATCACCGGCGAGCTGCTGGAAGGCGATGTGGCCATCTGTGGCGACACGATTGTCGGGATCATGGAGCGCTATGAGGGGCGCGAGGTGATCGATGTGTCGGGCCTGATCCTGGTGCCTGGGTTCATCGACACGCATCTGCATATCGAAAGCTCGCTGGTCACACCGTTTGAGTTTGACCGGTGTGTCTGTCCGCGCGGGGTGACGACGGCGATCTGTGATCCGCATGAGATTGCCAATGTGGTGGGGGCCGAGGGGGTGCGGTATTTCCAGCGGGCGTCGGAACACACCTTGATGGATATCCGGGTGCAGCTGTCGTCCTGCGTACCGTCGACGCATATGGAGACGGCGGGGGCGGAGCTGACGGCAGCGGATCTGGCGGGTTTGCGGGGGCATCCGTCGGGGATCGGCATGGCGGAGTTCATGAATTACCCCGGGGTGATCCACCGCGATCCCGGCTGCATGGATAAGCTGCGGCTGTTTGAGGGCGGGCATGTGGACGGGCATTGCCCGCTTTTGTCGGGGCGCGATCTGAATGCCTATATCGCGGCTGGGATTCGGACCGAGCATGAGGCGACCACCGCTGAGGAGGCGCTGGAGAAGCTGCGCAAGGGGATGCGGGTGCTGATCCGCGAAGGCTCGGTGTCCAAGGATTTGCACGCGTTGCAGCCGCTGCTGACCGATCTGACGGCGCCTTATATGTGCCTCTGTACTGACGATCGCAATCCGCTGGATATCGGCGAGCACGGGCACCTGGATTACATGATCCGTGAGCTGATCCGGTTGGGCACGTCGCCTTTGGCCGTCTATCGGGCGGCAACGCTGTCGGGGGCGCAGGCCTTTGGGCTGACGGATCGCGGGATGATCGCGCCGGGCAAGCGGGCGGATATTGTCGCTGTTCGGTCGCTGGAGGCTTGTGACGCGCAGATGGTGTTTGCCGGTGGCGTGCAGGTGACGGAGGCCGCGTTTGCTTCGCGTCAGGTGATTGATCCGATGGGGTTGAAATCCGTTCGGGCCCCGCTTGTGGTCGCCAGTGATTTCCGGGTGACGGCGAACCGGCACGAGACCGATGTGATTAGCATCCGCGAGGGGCAGATCCTGACCGATCATCTGCAGGAGGACATCGCGATCACCGATGGCGACAAACCCGCCGATCCGGCGCGGGATCTGGCGCGGATTGCGGTGGTCGAGCGCCATGGCAAGAACGGCAATATCGCCTGTGGTTTTGTCCGCGGGTTCGGGCTGCAACGTGGGGCGATTGCCTCGACCGTGTGCCATGATCATCACAACATCGCCTGTGTCGGGATCGACTACGCCGATATGGCCGTGGCGGCCAATCGCCTATCCGAGATCGATGGCGGGTTTGTCGTGGCTCATGACGGCGTGGTTCTGGCCGAGCTTGCCTTACCCGTGGCCGGATTGATGAGCCTTGAGCCCTTTGAGCACGTGCATGAACGGCTCGAGGCTTTGCGCGATGCGGCCAAGAGCCTGGGGGTGACGTTGCAGGAACCGTTTTTGCAACTGGCCTTCCTGGCGCTGCCGGTGATCCCAGCGCTGAAGATCACTGACCGGGGGATGGTGGACGTTACCCGGTTTGAGATCATCAGCTAGGCTGCTTCAGAGCCGAGACAAAAGCGCGGGCGTGGGCCAGGCATCGGCGGGCAGGCCGAGTTCCTTTTGCACCGCACGCACGGCGTTGCGGGTGCCGGCACCGAGGATGCCGTCGATCTTACCCACGTCATAGCCACGTGCGGCTAGCTTGCGCTGCAGTTCCTGCATTTGTGGGCCAGACAGCCCGGTATCGGGTGTGCCGGCATCGTAGACCGGTGCACCCTGAAGGCGGGTGCCGAAATAGGCGGCGGTCAGCACGTAGGTAAAGCTCTGGTTCCACTCGAAATACACCCGGAAATTCGGATAGGCGAGGAACGCCGGCCCCTTGCGCCCCTGCGGCAGGATCAGGCTGGCGGGCAACCCGCCGGCAATCTGGTCATGGGTCGGCTGCACGCCCAGCTTGGCCCAGTCGGCGCCGGATTTCTGATGCCGCAACCCGCTCTCGGCCCAGTTCAGGCTCTGCGGAATGCGCACCTCCTGCAGCCACGGCTCTCCCGCGCGCCAGCCCAGATGCTGCAGCATCTTGCCGCCGGACATCAGCGCATCCGGCGCGCTGCGCTTCAAATCCACCTTGCCGACGGCGACGGCAAGGTG
>JASJCC010000196.1 GCA_030066175.1 Paracoccaceae bacterium
TTGTTTTTGTTGGCTCCGGCGGTAGGGATCGAACCTACGACCAATTGATTAACAGTCAACTGCTCTACCGCTGAGCTACGCCGGAACACCGACGCGCGTATAGCAATCTGGGTTTCGGGCGTCCAGAGGGTTTTGTGACAAAAGCGGTTTGTTTTTGGGGCCTGGCGATCAGCTCCGGGCAAAGACCGCTTGCGCGGACAAGGCACCTTGGGGGGTGACCAGGGATTTGCCATAAAGATCAATCAGATGCGCCAGGACATTGCGGCTGGCGGCTGGCATCAGGGCGGCGGGGGTGTCGGTGTAGATGCGCTCTGCCAGGGCGGCGGGGGTGGTGGGGGCGTCGGCGAGGGCCTCTAGGATGGCGGCTTCGCGGCCCAGGCGGTGGTTGATTAGCGCCTGAAGCCGGGAGTGAGGGTCCAGCACCGGCGCGCCGTGACCGGCGTGGAACACCGACCAGGGACGCTCTTGCAACCGGCGCAGGGAGGCCATGAAATCTGTCAGGTCGCCATCGGGCGGTGAGACAAGTGAGCTCGCCCAGCCCATAACCAGATCGGCCGAGAACAAAACATCCCCCCATGCAAAGCACAGATGGTTGCCCATATGGCCCGGCAGGTGCAGGGCCGTGAGCTGCCAACCTTCACCTTCGACCACGTCGCCGTCGCGCAGCAGGATGTCGGGTGCAAAACTGGCATCGACACCTTCTCCGCCACCGACCAGACCGCCCGCGGCCAGCTCTTGCATCACCGCGGAGCGCCCGGCCGCGGCATCGCCAAAGGCCAGCACCGGCGCGCCGGTTGCCTCGGCCAAAGGGCGGGCGAGGGGGGAATGGTCGATATGGGCGTGGCTGATCAGGATGTGAAGGATGCTCTGGCTAGGGCGCAGGGCAGCCAGGATCGCCTCAAGATGCGCGGGGTCGTCAGGCCCCGGGTCGATCACCGCCAATTCCGTTTCGCCGAGGAGATAGGTGTTGGTGCCGCGGAACGTCATCGGCGAGGGGTTGGGCGCCAGGATGCGCCGCAACCCGGAGGCCAGCGTTTCAGCGACCCCCACGGGCGGGCAAAAAGACGGGTCGGGATCGATCATGGGCGGTCTCATTTGCGGATGGCGCCGGTTGGCGCGTTTGGCTAGGCTTAGCGCATGTCGTTCGACTGGCTCAAACGCTATATGCCCCGCGGCCTTTACGGGCGTGCCGCGTTGATCCTGATCCTGCCCGTCGTCACGCTGCAACTGGTGGTGTCGGTGGTGTTCATCCAACGGCATTTTGAGGGTGTTACCGAGCAGATGAGCCGCGATCTGGCGCGTGATGCAAATTTTGCCATCGCCGCACAGCCCGACGCCCGCGCGGTGCGGGCGCTGGATTTGCGGTTGATGCAGATCAGCGCCGCGGAGGTGCCGGCGGCGGACCGGCGGCGGTGGTACGATTTCAGCGGCATCGTCGTTGTGCGCACGCTGCGCGATCATGTTCGCGGCCTTGTAAGGCTCGAGCTGCCGGATGACAGCGCGGTCTGGCTTTATGTTGAGACGCCGGATGCGCTTTACCAGCTGCGGGTGGATCGCGGCAGGGTGTCGCCGTCAAACCCGCACCAACTGCTTGTGAATATGGCCTTCTTTGGCGCGCTGATGACGGTGATCGCTTTTCTCTACCTGCGCAATCAGCTTCGGCCCATCACCCGGCTGGCACGCGCCGCCGAGGCCTTTGGCCGCGGGCGCACAGTGGCGTATTCGCCCAGTGGCGCGGTTGAGGTGCGTGCGGCGGGGCATGCGTTTCTGGACATGCGGCAGCGCATCGAACGGCAGATCGAACAGCGCACGATGATGCTGTCGGGGGTGAGCCACGACCTGCGCACGCCGCTGACGCGGCTGCGTCTGGGGCTGTCGATGCTGGAGGATGATGAACGCGAGCCGCTGGAGCGGGATGTCGATGACATGCAGCGCCTGATCGACGCGTTTCTGGACTTTGCCCGCGGGGATGCCGAGGCGGGGGAGGCCGAGCCCACCGATCCGATCGCGCTTGTCACCCGCATCGTCGGCGATTGCCAGCGCGCAGGGCAGAAGGTGTCAATGGGGCAGGTGAGCGGCGAGGGTGAGATCGCTTTACGGCCGGCCGCGCTGCGGCGGGCGGTGGAGAACCTGATCGGCAATGCGGTGCGGTATGGTGAGACCTGCGAAGTGTCGGTCACGCTGAGCGACAAGTCGCTGCGAATCCAGGTCGAGGATGACGGGCCGGGGATTGCGCCCGAGGATCGTGAGACTGCCTTGCGCCCGTTTGTGCGGCTGGATCCGGCCCGCAATCAGAACAAGGGGCCGGGCGTCGGGCTGGGGCTGGCGATTGCCGCCGACATCGCCCGAGCACATGGCGGTGTGCTGCGACTTGCCGCCAGCGAAAGACTTGGCGGCTTGCGTGCCGATATCGTCATCGCCCGCTGACGCTGTCATCTCACGCATTTTAAGCGCTCTTCACGGTTTCGCCGCAGTCGCGACATGGGCACGATCGGGGCAGGGTGCAGGGTGCCCGCGCATCCTCACCAGCGGGCCGCGTGTCTTGCCGAAAAACCAGGGAGCCCAGGACATGGCACTAAGCACGCTTGTGACACTTGCCGCCATTGGCCTGTCGCAGGTTGTCTCTGCCACACCTGACCATGGGGACGCGCTGGCGCAGGCCCGGCCGCAAGTCGGCGCGCAGGGTGGCGAGACGATGACCACACCGCAGGGCTGCACCTATCGCCGGACCAAAGTCCCCGGCCTTCCCGAACGCTGGATCCTGGTTCTGGACGCGGCCCACCAAGGGCAGACCAACGCTCTGACCCGCTGCCCCGGCATGCGCTAAAGGCGTTTCATTTCAGGACCCTGCGACCAACAGTTGCAGGCGCTCTGCAGACGGCTCTAAATGCGGCAAACAAACATTTGCCGTGTCAGTTTCCTGTGTTAGAAATTTTCAACACTCAGACTGACGACCCGAGACAACGACGACAATGACCGCCTACAAACTGCACCTGCAGGTGCTTTCTCACCACTGTGATTCCACCGGAATCGTTCACTTTCCCCGATATCATGAGATGGCCAATTCCGTGGTCGAACAATGGTTCGACGAGGCGTTGGATTGGTCATATGCCCGGATGCAAGGCGGCGAAAACGCCAGCGCCCCGGTTGTGCAAAGCGCCGCGCGGTTTCCGACCGCCTCGCGGCTTGGGGATCACCTGATCTGGCGTCTGGCGGTGTCCCGGATCGGCAATTCCAGTATCGAGCTGCAGCTGATCGCGACCTGCGGGGGTGAGACGCGGGTGGAGATGGATCTGACTTTGGTGCTGTCGGAATTGGGTGTGATGCGCCCCCGCCGTTGGCCGGACGAGATCCGCGCCCGCGCCGCGGATTTCCTGTCAGAAGCGGAGACCGCCTGACGCCTGCTGCGGCGCTTCTTGGACTGCGCGTTTCAGGAATTGGCCCAGCTTGTTCCGGTCCAAGGGCTTCAGTAGGAGTTTGAGCCCCATCGCCTTGCAATCCTTACGCAATTCCGCGGAACGATCGGCCGAGACAATGGCCCCGGGCACGTGCCCCATCCGCGCGCAGATGGCGTGGTAGAGCATGATGCCGTTCATCCCCGGCCCAAGCTGGTAATCCAACAGCAACACGTCCGGTGCAATCTGCAGATCCTCGAGCAGGTCGAGCGCGCCTTGCGCATCGTCGGCCTCGATCACGCTGATCCCCCAGCTTTCGATCAGAATCGACAGCGCCCGGCGCAATTGCGGATCGTTTTCGACCAGCATCGCGATCAGACCGGCCTGGCCGAAATCCAGGTGTTTGGGCTTGGAGGGGCCAAGTTGCCGGCGCGGTTCGGCCCGGTCGGCGATGGGCACGTTCACCATGAAACAGGACCCGCGCCCCGGTTCGGACCAGACCCCCAAAGGGTGGCCCAGCCGCGCGCAGGCGCGTTCCACGATGGCAAGGCCCAGACCCAACCCGTCATTGTCGCTGGCGCGGGTATCGAGGCGGCGAAACTCTTCGAAAATGGCGCTCTGATCTTCTTCGGCGATGCCGGGGCCGGTGTCCCACACCTCGATCCGGGCTGAACCACCATTGCGCCGGACCCCCACCACAACCCGGCCTTCATTGGTATAGCGGATCGCATTGGCCAAGAGGTTTTGCACCACACGGCGCAGATAGGCAGGATCGGTCTCGACACTCAGCGAACAATCGACAAAGCGCAGGCTCAGCCCCTTGCGCGCGGCCAGCACCTCCATCTCATCACGCAAGGGCTCCAACACTTCGCTCAGCGCCACAGAGCGCACATCAAAGCTGATCCCGTCGGAATCGAGCTTTGAGATATCCAGAAGTGCATCGATGATCTGTTCGGCGCTGGTCAGCGCAGTCGCTGTCTTGGCCAGGACGGCGCTGTCATCGGGGTTGTCGCAGCGATCGGTCAGCGACGACACAAAGAGCTTGGCGGCAGAGAGAGGCTGCAACAGGTCATGGCTCGCCGCCGCGACAAAGCGGGATTTCGATGCATTCGCCCGTTCCGCGGCGTTCAGCGCATCCTCCAGCTCTAAGGTGCGTTCCAGCACCCGTTGTTCGAGGATTTCGTTCAGTTCATAAAGCTTCTGCGCCGCCTCACGCTCGGCCGTCACATCGGTGCACGAGATCACAAAGCCCTGGTCCGGCATGCCGCGGCCAAAGACATGAAGCACCGCACGGTCGCCGCGGCGAATCTCAAAGCTGATCGGCTGGCGCGGCCCGTCCGACGCCGCCCAGCGGCGAAACCCGGCGCGGTCGATCCCGCGGGTAAAGGCCACATCCGAGTCGAGCCCATCGATCAGCCCATCGAACGACGCGCCGATATGCAGCCGCCGGGCCGAGATCGACAGCAGCGTCGCCATCTTTTCGTTCCAGCCCACCAGCCGCGCATTTTCGTCAAAGATCGCCACACCCTGGTTTAGGTGATCGAGCGTCGCCCGGATCATCCGCGCCTGTTTGTCCTTCAGCCGGGTGCGTTCCTGCCGCTCCAGCCGGATCAGATCGGTCACATCGGTCTGCAGCACCACGGTGCCGCCATTGGCGGTGCGATGCTCGGACACTTGCAACCAACGCCCCCGCGCCAATTGCACGTTGAACATCACATGCCGGTCCTTGTGCCGGCGGATGCGTTTTTCGGCCCAGGCCTCGGGCGTGCTATCCTCGGGCAGGGCGAGGTAACGCGATTGGCTGACCCGCTCGACATAGCCGGTGAAAGGCAGGCCGGGGCGCAGATCACGCGCGGTATCGCTGAAATCGCGGCAAAAGCGCGAATTGCACATCACCAGCACGTCGTCGGGATCAAAGAGCGCGAACCCCTCAGAGACTGTCTCAATCGCGTCGGCCAGGTTGCGCCGCGCCGCTTCGGTTTCGTCATTGGCGCGTGCCAACTGCGCGTTGGATTCGTGCAAGAGATCGAGCGTGCGTTCCAGCTCCAACGTGCGTTCCCGCACCCGTTGTTCCAACAGGGCGGCGCGTTCGAACTGGGCATAGGCGGCGCCGGGTTGCTCGGCGCCGTATTCCACCCGGTTCATCAGCGCATTGGCGATCTGCTGCAGCTTTTCGTTCTGTCGTTCCAGGCTGTCCGCCGGATTGATCAGCGACATCGCCTATTCCCCCAACTGTGGCGGATAGATCGCTACGCCGGTCAGCGTCTGGTTGACATGCAAGGCGCCAATCTGTTCGCCATAGGTGGAAAAGCCCACAACGTTGTGGCGTTTGAGGATGTCCGAAATCTCACGCGTGCGCTGGATCTGCCCGACCTCGATCTTGCGCAACAGGCAATCACAACCGAGGATCTGCTGCGGCGGGGTCACGCGGGCGAGCTCGCTCAACCCTTCTTCGAGGTGTGAGCCCATGTCCTGGTGGCTGGCCAGCGTCAGCACCATTCCCTCGTTGATCGCCGAGAAAAAGCACAGCTCGCCCCGGTCGTTGACCTGCTGGATGGCGCGGACGTGATGGCTATTGCCCAGCCGCACCACCACCGGATGCGCGGCAAAGGTATAGGGGCCCAGCTGTTCGGGGTCTTTGCCAAGGATGCGGGCATATTCCTTGGCCGCGGGTTCGGCGTTGATTTCTGACACGATGCGGCGTTCGGGATCGGCCTTTGTCACCACCATGCGGGTGTCGGTGGGCGCAAAGTGATCGAGGCTGAACACCTTGACCGGGCAATGTGATCGCACCAGCGCCAGCACCCCGGCATTCTGGCGCACCTCGCCATTCCACGACAGCCAAGTGTCCCGATAGTTCTCGCCATCGCCCGCCGAGCCACCAAAGAGCGGCACCGGCCCCAAGCCCGATGCCAGCGTGGCGGTCAGGTGCTCTTCCCGCTGGCTGAGCCCGTCGACCATGAGGAACGCAAATTCCGACACCATGTCGGGCGCGCGTCGGGTCAGCGCCATGCGGGTCTTGATCAGCGTGTCGATGACGTCTTGCTGTTCGATGTCGTCGAGGTTTTCGATTACCAGCGCGGCCGAGGCAAAAAGATCGGCCCGGAACCCCACGGCAATGATCTGCCCGTCTTCGTAGCCGTCATTGCCCAATTCGCCGGCGGTGGTGCACGCGAGGACATCAGCCGCGCCGAACCGCTGATTGGCAACCTCGCTCAGGTTGCGGAAATCCGCTTCGGGTGACGCAAAAATACAGACCAGGGCAAACGGCCCCGTGCCGATCTGATCGACCAGTGACGCAACGGGGTCTGGATCCCGGGCGCGGACCTGCGCGATGCACAGGGCCTTGGTCTCGTCCTCCCGTGCGGAGCTTGGCTGCGCTCCGTCCATTTCTGGGCTTTCCCATTTTTGGCTGGAGGCAGGATAGGGGGCTTAGCCTTCGGTTGGCAAGACCCGAGCAAACCGCGCCTCTTGCGCGATCAGAACCGCCTGGGTGCGGGAATGGACACCCAGCTTGCGCATGATCGCGGTGACATGCGCCTTGACGGTGGTTTCAGCGATCGAGAGGTCATAGGCGATCTGCTTGTTGAGCTTGCCTTCGCAGATCAGATGCAGGATGCGCGCCTGCTGATTGGTCAGCGACGCGAGCCGCGCCAGTGCGTCATCGGGGGCGGCATCATCGGCGCCCTTGGGGTCGATATAGCCGTCCGGGACAAAGGCCTGTCCCTTGGCCACCGCATCAAAGGCCCGGCGGAAGACCGAGCGTTGCGAATGTTTCGGCACAAAACCGTCGGCCCCGGCCTTGAGCGCATGGCTGATCATCCGGTTGTCGGCCATCGACGAGGCGATGATGATCGCCGCGCGCGGCGCGGCGGTGCGCAGCCGCACCAGTCCGTCCAGCCCGTTCACATCCGGCAGGTTGAGATCGAGGATGACCAATCCAATCTCGCCATCCTTGGCGACAATTTCCAGCGCCTTTTCCAGGGTGCCGGCGGTGCGGATCTCTTCGAAATCCGCGATCGACTGCAAGGTCAGGGTCAGCGCGTCGCAGAAAAGCGGGTGGTCGTCGACCACAAGGGCCTTGGCTGGTCCGGTTTCGGAAAACTTCACCGCGTGTTCGGTCATGGTCTGTCGCGCCTTTGCCTGGTG